>CAMPBE010000045.1 GCA_946636615.1 uncultured bacterium
TCTACAGACTCGCAATGACAAATTATATTTCCCCCTCCTTAAATAGAGGAGGGGGGTTAGGGGGTGGATGAAAAGTTGGGTTATAGAATATAACCCACCCCTCACTCCCCTCCCCTATAAGGGCGGGGAAGCTAAAAAAATATTAGTTGGGGGTAGAAACCCCAATCTACAGGTTCTCGCAATGACAAATTATATTTCCCCCTCCTTAAATAGAGGAGGGGGTTAGGGGGTGGATGAAAAGTTGGGTTATAGAATATAACCCACCCCTCACTCCCCTCCCCTATAAGGGCGGGGAAGCTAAAAAAATATTAGTTGGGGGTAGAAACCCCAATCTACAGGTTCTCGCAATGACAAGATAATAATTTCAACAATACGATATATTTCGGGGGCATTTGCCCCTTTTTTATGCAATCGGTATGATTATTTCAAATTCAGTGATTTTCTCATTAGATTTTTTCAGCTTAAGCTCAGCATTTTGTGATTTAAGATTTTGATAACATATTGGCAGTCCCAATCCACTGCCTGTTTGTTTTGTTGTATAGCCTTCATCAAAGATATGCTCTTGAACTTCTTCTGGAATTTTTGGACCGTCATTCGCTATTTTAATTGAAAGATTATATCCTTCATTATTAATTGTTATTGTGATTTCGCCTTTTTCTTCAATTGCTTCTATTGCATTTTTTAGTATGTTTACAATACAAGCTAAAAATTTATTTTCGTCAACATATATTTTTTCATCATTTTTACAGGATAATGATATATTTATGTCTTTTTCTTGAATATATACAACTGATAAATTGATAGCTTCTTTTATTATATTACATGCGCTCAAAGTTTTAAATTCAGCATTATCAAGACTCTTAAGATCCAATAAGTTGTTGCTCATTATTTTAAGCGATTTTGTAATACAATTTAGAGCATTTGTTACGGAATCATTTTTAAATTTTGCTTTTTCCAAATGTTTGTTGATGATTTGTGAATAAAGTTCGCAAATTGATATTTGGTTTCTTATTTCGTGTGCAATACATCTGGCTTGTACGTTTTTATCCATATATCCTCTTAAAATAAAGGTTCGGCTATAATAACCGAACCTTTATAAATTTATTTGGTTAACCCTATGCAACAATTTTTCTTCTGTTAGCAAAACCGTTGTTAAGAGCATATAATACAGCTTGTGTTCTGTCATTAACTTGAAGTTTTTGAAAAATATTATTTACGTGTGTCTTTACTGTAGTTTCGGAAATAAATAATTTTCCTGCAATACCTTTGTAATTATTGCCTTGGGTAAGTAAATCCAAAACTTCTTCTTCTCTTGCTGTAAGATAGTTGAGAAGATTTTCTTCTGAAGATTTTGAATTTTCTTCTTTGAAAGAGTTTTGGAAATATTCAAAAAATCTTGATGTAAGTGCGGTTGGTAAATAAACTTTGCCTGATGCAACCTCATCCATTGCATAAATAAGTTGAGCAGATGCCATTGTTTTTAATACATAACCTTTAGCGCCTATTTTCATTGCTCTAAAAATTAAATCTGCATCATCATATGCGCTCAATGCAATAATTCTAACTCCTAAATCAAGTCTTTCAATTTCTTGAATAGCTTGTAATCCATCTTTTTCCGGCATATTTATGTCCATTAAAATTAGATCCGGATGATATTTTTTTGCCAAATTAATGCCCATGTTTGCGCTTGTGGTAGCCCCAACAACATCATAGCTGCTTTCAAGCGTAATTAATTCTTTTACCCCTCTCAAATGATCTGCATTATCATCGATAAGCAAAACCCTTGATTTTCTTTTGAACTCTCTCATCATATTCTCCCTGTTTGATACCCTCTACTCTTTTGATACTACAATTTTTGGAGGGCTTTTTTCATCCATGGGTTGATTGATATTCACTTATTAAGGGTTTGAGAATTTGTCCTACATCTTTAGGTTGATAATTTATCTCAACCATGCTCTACATCATGCTTTTAAGATTTTTGGCCGCATGGTTTATAAAATTTTAATTCATATTTTTAGACTAGTATAATTGTGGTATAATTTTTTTTAAAGAGGGATATTTTTATGGATATTTTAATATTTTTGATTGGTTTTTTTGTTGGTGCATTGTGTGTTTTTATACCGTTTAAAGTTATAAGTAAAAATAATAATGAAGCGATATCTCAGCGTGATATATTGCTTGAAAAGATGCAAGAGCAGATGAAACTTTATTTTGAAAATACTGCAAACAAAATTTTTAAAGAAAGTTCCGGTGAGTTAACGGAGCAGAATAAGGAACGATTGGAAGAATTTTTTAAGAGATTTAAAGAAAAAATAGAGGATTTTGAAAAACGAACCGAAGAAAATTTCAAGGCAGAAACAGAAAATTTTACGAAATTTGACTTGAATATAAAGTCCTTTTTAGAAACAGGTAATAGAATTTCTCAAGATGCAAATTCTCTTGTTAATGTTATGCGTTCTGATAACAGAACGTCTGGCAGATGGGGTGAAATTGTTTTAGAAAGAGTTTTGGAAGCCTCAGGATTAAGAAAAGATGAAGAATATAAAGTACAAGCCGGTACTGCAGAAGGTAGACCTGACGCAACTGTTTTTTTGCCGGAAGGAAGATGTATTTATATTGACAGCAAAACCTCAATTCAGGCTTGGGATGGGTTTGTAAATGCAGAGGATGAAGATGAAAAACAAATTCATTTGAAGCAGTTTATAGATTCTACAAAGGCTCATATAACAGGGTTGGCAAAAAGAGATTATTCGCAAGAAGATGTTTCTCCCGATTATGTATTAATGTTCATTCCGATTGAAAGTTGTTATTCACTTATGTTCTGTGATGATTGCACTCTATGGGATTTTGCTTGGAAAAACAAAGTTATGCCCGTTTCGCCGTCAACTCTTTTGGCAGCTTTAAAAATTATTAATTCGTTTCACGTAGTTGATAGGCAAAATAAAAATGTGATTGAGATGGCAAGACTTTGTACAAGTGTTCATGATAAGTTTGCAGCGCTGCTTTCTGAATTATTAAAAATCAGGGACAATTTAAATACATCTCTAAAAAAATTAAATGGTTCCGGTAATATAATTAATCAAATTGCAAAATTAGAAAAGCTAGGTTGCGTATATGCAAAAGAGTTGCCGCAGATAGAAGATACCGGTGAGGAAGTTGAACTTGACAAATAAGTTAGTTTAGGCTAACTTATGTATATGAGAGTTTTTCCAATAAGTTATTCTTATACAAAACAAAATAACGGTTTTTCTACTCAGCCGCAATTTACATCATTAAGAGCAAAATTGCCTATGATAACGAAAGAGCAACAATGCGAATTGGGTGTTTTTATGCACCATATTTATGAGTATAAAAAAGGCTTAAGAAGTCTTATTTTAACAACAGAAAAACCCTCAAATCAGGAATATATTGAATATAGGTTAAACAGAGAAAAAATTTCATATGTAATTCAACCCGTTGGTGACAAAGTGATTAATGTTTTCTTTGGGGATGAAAATTGTATAAATGTAGTAAAAACTTTTGAAAAGCCGTTAAACAAATTGTCAGACGAACAGGATTTTATGCTTGGTATAATGCTTGGTTATGATAAAATTTTACAGTGTCAACGATATCTAAAAAGATTAGGCAATCGTATAGGTTCAAAAAAAGGTTGATTTTAAAAATTTCAAGTGTTAATATATACTTTGTATGATAGAAAAACCAAAATCTGCAAAAGATAGAATAATTTTAGCGCTGGATGTTGATAATCTTAAGGAAGCGGAAGATTTAGTAAAAGAATTAAAAGATTATGTAGGTTATTTTAAAATAGGCCTACCGTTGATTGTGAATTATGGTTATGAAGCTTTTAGGCTGTTAGAAGAACATGGGGCGAAGTGTTATTATGATTGTAAATTTCATGATATTCCGCACACAGTTCAGCAGGCTTGTATTAATCTTGTAAAAAATGGGATAAGTTTTTTTAATGTTCATATCCAAGGTGGTTCAAAGATGACATCTTCTGTTGTAAAAGCGTCAAAAGCTGCAGCAAAAGCTTATGGGATTGAGCCTCCAACTATTCTAGGGGTTACGTTATTATCAAGTTTTGGTCAAAAGACTTTGACGACAGAGTTGTGTGTTGATAAAAATATAGAAGATTTTGTTCTTCAATTGGCAAAAGTCGCCAAAGAAACAGGGTTAGACGGTGTGGTAGCAAGTGCAGAAGAAGCTCGACGTATAAGAAAGGAGCTTGGTGAAGATTTTATAATTTTGTGCCCTGCTATAAGACCAACTTGGGCATCTGTGAACGATCAGGTAAGGGTTGATACTCCAAGAGATGCTATATTATCAGGAGTGGATTATATGGTGATAGGGCGTCCAATTACGACGGCTGAGGATAGAGTGACTGCAGCTAAATTAGTTATAGATGAAATTGAAACTGCTCTTGATGATTTAAATCAAAGATAAATTTTATTCTGCTGTAAATTGTTTTGATAATATGTACTTATTTTGCTCTGGTGAAAATATATATACATTATAATGTTTTCCGTTTGTTTTTATTTTAATAGAGTTATGCCTGTCTGTTCTGTATATTCTTGTGTTTCTTAGCATGTCAAGTGTCATTTTGTTCGGGTGTCCGAAAGGGTTTGGACCTGTTGAGATTATGGATGTTTGAGGGTGGATATAGGATAACATGTCCTGGTTAACAACTTTTGCTCCGCCGTGGTGACCAACTTTTAAAACTTCAATATTATGTGGCAAATTGGTTTTTATCTTTTCAAAAGCTATAGTTCCGGCATCTCCCATAAATAGCATATTAAAGTCTTTGTAGTTTAAAAGGGTTATTATAGATTTTTCGTTATCAAATTTTGAATCTGCTATATATGTATTAATTGAGAGCTCCGGCTCTTTGTAGATAGAACCTTTGGGGATTGAGGATGAAATATTTTTATTTCTTATTGTTTTATAAATATCAACAGAAGTCATTGTTTTGTCATTAAAAGAATTTACATAAACATTTTTGACCTTTATGTTTTTCATTATGTCCGAAGCACCGCCGGAGTGGTCGTTGTCAAAGTGAGTAATTATCAAGCCTTCTATGTTTTTTATGCCTCGATCTTTAAGATATTTGATAATTATAGAATTTGCTTGCGCTTTTCCTCCTCTAAATGCAGCTCTACCTGTATCTATAACAAAATATTTATTTAGTGGTGTTTTGATAAGAAAACAGTCCGCATTTTGTACATCAAAAGTTATAATTTCTAGATTTTTATTTGGGATTGAAACTGTAGAAATAATAAGTATTGCAAGCAAACAAAAACAACTATACATTATTTTTTTATTAAACCCTGTTTTTATTGAAAGAGTCAATAATAGTATGATTGCGTAATATATAAATATTTGAAATACTGATGGATGGGTTGTTGTAACCAATGAAAAGTTTAAATTGGCAAAAAAGTCTGATATAAAAATAATAGCTTGTAAAAAGTAATTTAAAATAAAATCCAGAAGCGCGCATATTTTATCTGTTAGTGGTGAAAATCCTGCTAATATTGAACTTATGAAACCTCCAAAACTTACTACACTTAGAAAAGGCATACTTAATATATTTGCAAATATTGAATATGTGCTGAATGTGTTAAAATAAAACATTTGTATTGGAGCAACCCAAACTTGAGCAACAATAGGGATTATTGAAATACCCAATACAAAATCTCTAATTTTTGAACCTTGGTATTTGTTAAGTATTATATTTGCGGTCGTTAACAACCCAAATGTTACGATAAATGAGAGCTGAAATCCGACGTCATTTATGTAAGCAGGGTTGTATATAAGCATAAGCATTGCAACTAGTGCCAGAAGTGATATGCTATGCGCATCACGGTCAATCAATTTTCCTATCAATATAAATAAAAGCATCAATGCAGCTCTTATGACAGAAGCTCCCATACCTGTCATAAATGTGTAAAGTATAACTAAAAATATTCCTGATATGATAGTAAATTTGTAAGGCGCTCTAAATCTTCTCAAGAAAAACACCCAAAAACCATAAATAAATGCAACATTCATACCAGATGCTGCTAATATATGCAATAAGCCTGAATTTATAAATGAAAATTTTATAAACTCAGGAGGTGCTATTGCATCATCTCCAAAAACAATTCCACCAAGAATTTCTAACATTGGTGATTTTAAATTTTGAGAATGAACTTGAATTATTTTATCTCGCAGAGTATTTAAATTTTGTAAAAATTTCCATTTGAAATTTAAATTTTTGTCAAGCTCAGTACATTTAGATTTATCTGCATAAAATACAGTGTAGGTATCGAAATTTCTTAAATATTTTCCGTAATCAAATTGAGAAGGATTCCCTGCTTTGAATGGAGTTTTTAATGTTCCGTTAAGGTTGTAGAAATCTCCAATTTGAAAATTTGAGAAATCTTTATCCGAAGATGATACAGTGACAAGGGTCTTGCCCGTGGCTTTTTGGAAATTAATTTCATATACCTTAAAGAAAAACTTTGTTTTTAGTTTGTCATTTGAATTTGGAATTGAAATTATTTGACCTTTTATTTCTACTTTGTTGTTTGCAAAGGGAACGAGGTTGTCGGTTGTGTGTATTCTGAAATAGGAACTAAAAAACCCAAAATAAAATATAAAAATCCAGAAAAATAAGTATTTAGCAGGTAATATATTTTTTATGACGGATAAAATTGCCAAGGTGGTCAATATTGCAGATATTATAATGGCATTGTCGTTGAAATAACTTAATATTCCACTCATAAAAATAATTGCTGTAATGAACATTACAGAATTTTTGTTTTGTGTAAAATTGCTAATTGCATTTCTGAACATTAAATAATGATATAACAAAGTTTGGTTATTACGCAATATAATTGGGTAATATGTTAATTATGTTAAACATTGATATTATATATATTTTTATAATAAACAAAAATGAGGGATACAACCCTCGTTTTTGTTATGCCTTTTGTTTATCTTCTTTTGCTTGCATTTCTTTTTTCTTTGCAAGATACATATCACAAAGTTTGTTGGCCGGTTTGGTCACTGCTACAGGAACAAAGAATCTGTAAACGAATCCGAATACAATCATTGACCTTAATGGTCCCATACCCTTAATTTTGCTATGTAATATTTTTTGTTCTTCAGGAAGTTTTGTTAAGAAGTTATGATGTTTTTCTACAAGCTTTGTTATTTTAGGCATTGACTTAAGTTCAGGTTTTATGCCATTTTTTGCTTTAGCAAGAAGTTCTTTATTTTCTTTTTCTATAGCTACCTTTTGATTAATATAATTTTGATAAAAATCTTTATCATCTAATAAATGACCGGCAAATCTCGCAGTTACGTTATCCCACCAATTTTTCATATATCCGTCAAGTGCGTATGCACCAAGTGTGGATACAATTAATGTTAAACCTTGATTTACTGCAAGTGTCTGTTTTCTGTCCTTATCCAATTCTTTGTTAGTCAAAGTTCTTTGCATATACAAACCGCTTGTGATAACAGATCCAAGTGTTAAACAGTATTGGAATAAATTATCAGTATTTTTAAGTTTGTCAGCAAGCCCGCTTACAGGTTTCCAATTTACTATATGTGATGTAGCTTTATCTGCTAACCAATCTGTAAATTGTTCATATTTCTTGTTGAGCGGAGCAAAAAATCTTGATTCTTTTGTAGCTGCTTCATTTATTATTTGTTCCGGAATTTTTGCTGAAGCTTTAAATGCTACATTATTTTGTCTATATAATCCGTAGTTATTATTTTTATTGTTATTTATTGAAGGTGTTATTGTTAAATTCATTATTTAACACCTCCTTTGAATGCTGAAAAAACAGGTTTTTCTATAAAATCTTTATTAATTTTAGTTTCAGCTTTTTCTGTTTTATTTTCTATTGGAGTTTGTTGAGTATTTTGTTGAACTGCAGCTTCTTCTGTTTTTTGTTTCTTTTTCTTTTCTATACCAAACACATATTTTAATATAGGAGGAATCAGGGCAATTGTTAAAATAGCTCTTGGAACTCCGATAATCCAATCAGGAGCATTGTGCATTAGAGTTTCAAGTGCTGCTTTTTTCTTTGTTAAGTTTCTAAGCTCCTGTGCTGCTTCTTCTGTTAATTCTTTTGCTGCTTTTTTTGCTTCTAATGATTTAATTTTTTCATTCATTTCTTTGAAGCTGCCTTTTGCAAAATTTAATTTAGGGTTAAATACTTTTTTTATAGATTCATCAAAAGGACTTGTTACAGCAGTAGAAACCAAAAATCCTATTATACCGGAAGCCATTGCGTGACCAGAAGCATAAATTTTATCTTCTTTGTCCTTTTTACCCGGAAGTGCCATAATTGTTGCCGGTCTCATAATACCTGCAAGAACAAGTGCTATAAGTGCACTAGTTGAAATATTATGGTCATGTGCATACTTTGCAAAACTTCCAAACCATCCGCTTTTTAAAATTCTATCCAAAAAAGTTGTGGCAGCTTCACTCTTTCCCGTAAAACTGCCACAATATTCTGCATTATATCCTCTGTTATCTTCACACAAGTCCACAATATGCTTCTCTCTGCTCTTTTCGTTATTCGAACGCAACCCAGAGCCGCCTTGCTTGAGTGATATATCACGCTGTATTGAATTAATTTTCATTTTTTCACCAAATAAAATGTCTTCTACAGTTATTTTAAAACAAAGGAAAATAATTTTTGCTACATATTTAAAAAAAGTTTACAAATATTTTTATTTGGTTGAAAATACCAATAATTACATATCTAAAGCCAAATCCAAAGTAGGAGCTTTGGCCACAATTGCACTTGATGAAATTATATCTACTCCGCATGCCGCTATAGAATTTACTGTTTCAAGATTTACATTTCCGCTTGCTTCTATTATAGCTTTGCCGTTAATGTATTCTACAGCTTCTTTCATGGTTTTATTATCCATATTATCTAGCATAATTATATCTGCACCAATATTTACGGCCTCTTTTACCTGTTCAAAAGTGTCACATTCAACTTCTATTTTATGTGTGAACGAGATTTTTTCTCTTAAAGTTGTAACAGCTTTTGTTATAGAACCTGCGAGTTTTATGTGATTATCTTTAATCATTGCACAGTCTGAAAGGTTAAACCTGTGCAAAGCTCCGCCACCTATCTGAACAGAATATTTTTCAAAAGCTCTAAAGTTTGGAGTTGTTTTTCTTGTATCAACTATTTTGGCATGATAAGGTTTTATTGCTTGTGCATATTTTCTTGTTTCGGTAGCTATGCCTGACATGCGTTGAATATAATTAAGAGCAAGTCTTTCTCCCATCAGCAAATCTTTTGCAGGACCTTTTATTTCCGCAATCTTATCCCCTTTTTTTATCAAATCTCCATCTTTAAAATAAAAATTTATTTCAACTTTATCTGACAAAACTTCAAATACCAATCTGAATACATCGCACCCACACAAAACGCCGTTACTTCTTGTATTAAGTTCTGCTGTAAGGTAATCAGATTCCTGAGCCAAATTTTCGGTAGTTATATCTCCAAATCCGATATCTTCCATTAATGCTCTTTTTATATGTTCTTCTACATAAAACTTACTTAACAAGGTTTAGCACTCCTTCTTCTCTTGTAATAATGCTGTGTTTGCATTGTTCTGATGTTTCAGGATAATCTGTACGGCAATGTGCCCCTCTGGATTCTCTTCTGGAAAGAGCAGAAGATGCAATCAATTCTGCAATAGTCAGCATATTTCTGAATTCATATTCTTCACGGTTTAAACATTTATATTTTCTCGGAAATTTATTTTTTAAATTGTGGATTTTATCCAAGGCTTCAGTTAATAAATTTTCAGAACGTAAGATGCCAACGTAATCCCACATTATATTTTGTAATTCTAATTTTAAAGATTTTATATCAAGTTCTTCCAAAACCATATCTTCGTTTGTATATTTATCTATTTCAGATTTCATATTTTCATCAATTTGTTTAGGTGTTTTTAAATCTATTGATTTTAAATGCTCTGCAACAGAGTATGCACAAACAACGCATTCAAGTAATGAGTTACTTGCCAATCTGTTTCCTCCATGCAGACCTGTTGAAGAAGCCTCTCCGATGGCATATAGTCCGTTAATAGAGGTTTCGCCTTTAAGGTTTGTTTTTATTCCACCCATAAAATAGTGTGCAGCAGGAGCTACAGGAATAAAGTCTTTAGTGATATCTATATTATTCTCAAGACATTTTTTCGAAATATTAGGGAATCTTTTAGCTAATTTTGTGCTGTCGATGCAAGTGGCATTAAGATAAACATTATCTGTATTGTTTTCTGACATTTCATTAAAATTTGCACGTGTTACGATATCTCTTGGCGCAAGTTCTTTTCTCTCATCATATTTGTGCATGAATTCTATGCCGTCTGCATCACAGAGTTTTGCTCCCTCTCCTCTTACAGCTTCGCTTATTAAAAATCTGTTTTCATCGCCATCTATTGCAAGCGCTGTAGGGTGGAATTGTACAAATTCCATATCCTGTAATATTGCTCCTGCATTATAGGCAAGTGCGATACCGTCTCCCGTAGCACCAACAGGATTGGTTGTATATTTATATAACTGTCCTATTCCGCCTGTTGCAATTATTATTGCAGGCGAATAAATTGTTTCATATTCTTGTATATTGTTATTAAAGACAACAACCCCTTTGCATTCTTGATTACTTACAAGAAGTTCTACAGCATCAGTTTCTTCATAAACTTCGATATTTTTATTTTCTTCTACCTTTTTGCAAAGAGCCTGTTCAATCATTTTTCCTGTAGCATCTCCGCCGGCATGAAGAATCCTTCTAACGCTATGTGCTGCTTCTTTTGTATAACAAAGATTGTTGTCTTCATCTCTGTCAAATTCAACTCCAAATTTTAGTAAATCTCTTACTACTGCATCTGAGTTTTCTGAGATAAATTTTACGGTATTGAATTCACTTAGTCCTGCGCCAGCTTTTATTGTGTCTGAGATATGTGATGCTGTTGAATCTGATTTATTATCTTTCATAACAGCAACCATACCGCCTTGAGCGTATCTGGAATTGCTTTCTCCCAATTTTGATTTTGTAATTAAAAGTATACCGTCGGGCAAATTTACCTGTTGTTCTATTTTTAATGCAGAATATAAGCCTGCGATTCCGCTTCCTATTATGACTGTTGAATATTTGGAGTATTTCATATATTTTACCTTTTTCAACATAATAAAACAAAATAAAATTTTTTACTATATTAAAAGATAAAGATTTTATTAAATATTATAGGTGAATTGAAGAAAATTACCCATCAGATTTTCGTTCCAAACTTGAACTTCATCAGGAACTGACAAAACTACAGGGGCAAAGTTCCATATATATTTAATGTGAGCATTTACTAAAAAATTTGCAGTGCTTTGTGCGTATTGAGCAGGTACTGTTAATATTGCAATTTCGATATCTTCTTTTTTGACTGTTGGATGTACTTCATATATATTTTGAATTTCCATTCCGTTAATTAATTTGCCTATTTTATTAAGGTCGTTATCAAATATAGCCTTTATGCAAAGTCCATAGTTCGTAAAATTTCCATAATTTGCGATAGCTGTTCCCAGATTACCTGCTCCTATAATTATGGCTTTTTTAGTTTTTTTAAACCCGAGTGTTTTTTCGATGGATGTTTTTAAATCTTTCACGAAGTATCCGATTCTTGATTTTCCAGAGTTATTTAAAAGATTAATATCTTTTCTTACTTGGGAATCATCAATGTGTAGCAAATGGGCAATTTGTTTGCTTGAAACATATTCTTCATTTTTGTTTATCAAATCTGATAATATGCAATGATACAATGTTAGTCTATTAATAACTTTGTCAGGGATATTTTTATTCATAAAAATATAATACAACAAATTTATAAATTTGTTGTATAAAAAATATTTTATATGCCTCCGGCGGGTCTCCCGACGGGGGAACTTTTGGGAGCAAAAGTTCCACAAAACTCGCGACACGCTTCCGTTCACTAATAATCTGTAAAGGCTCAACCCGTGGCGGGCAAACTCACTGCGTTCAGACAGTGCCCGCCCTTGTTATCGTTTCGCCTACAATTATTGTTCACTCCGCTATTGTCGCCTGACCTTT
>CAMPBE010000046.1 GCA_946636615.1 uncultured bacterium
TACAAACCCACCCCAAAATCAAAGATTTTGACCCTCCCCTAAAGGGAGGGTATTTTGCAACGAAATTATAATTTTGATTATTTCTTGCTAAACCAGCCAATAATTTTATCTAACAAACCTTCTTCTTCATTTACTGCAGAATTTGAAAGTTTTTCAACTTTTTGCTGAATTTTTGCATAATCAGGATTACCTTTTCCGATTTCCAAATATTTTTCATAACATTCTAAAGCTGCAGGTTTGTTATGACTTTTTTCATAAGCTTCACCAAGTTTTTTTACTACAGATGAATTTCTCTTATCTAATTTATACAATTTCAGCAAATAATCAGCCTGAGTAGGATAATCTCCGATACTTTCTCTAAAATCTGCCAATTTTTCAAGTGCTTTTGAATCATTTTCATCTAATTTGGAAATTTTTTCATAAATTTCCATTGCGTGGTTTTTATCCCCATTATCTTCTAGCAATGTTGCTAAAGTGCTGAGCATATTTATATCATCGTCTTTTTCTCTATATGCATTCAAAAACTCGTTTATTGCAATATCTTTTTCTCCCCTAAGCAAATTGTATCTGCCCCAATTCAAATGAGCATTGTAATCGTCATTTCGTTCTTCATATATTAATGCTTTCATTTGATATGTAAGCGGAGAGTTAGCTTCTATTTTATTAAATTCTTCAACTTCTTCAAGAGATTTATCATACTCACCGGTCATATAATAATACTGAGCCATTAATGAATGATATTCACCAATATGTTCATATTGGCTTTTCATATTTTGCAATTTTTCAAAAGCCTCATCTTTTTTGTCCATGTCCAAAAGACATCTGACTTTTGTTAATTCATCTTTTGTTGATTCAAGAGCTTTTTCGGCATTACCACTTTTTATGTACATGTCTGACAACAACTCATTAATATTTGATGTATTAAATCCGCTTTTTAAAGCTCTTTCCAAAACTTCAACCGCACTGCCTGATGCGCCTTCTTTTTGGTAAAGATTTGCCAATCTTATATAAACTTCTTCAAAAGCTCCTTCATAATCCAATATTTTCAAATATTCATCAATCGCTTTTAAATTATTATTTGTTTGCTCATACAAAGTTCCAAGAACAAATCTTGCTTTAATCATATCATCATCATTTTCTGCAGCAGTAACAGCTTTTTTATAGTCATTTATTGCATGTTCCAATTTATGTTCCACAGAATGAAGATTTCCTCTGCATACATAGTATTTATATCTGTCAGTTTCGGCATAAATATCCATTAATTGCTCATATGCAAGAGTGTTTGTCATATCTGATTCTAATATTTTTGAATAATAAAATGCAGCTTCCTCTTTATTTTCGAGAAGGATTGAAAGATGTCCTAAACGTTCTAAAATACTCAAATCTTTTGGATTTTTTTCATATAACCTTTTATATTCTTCAAAAGCTTGTGTATATTGTTCATTTTCTTCAAATTGTTCTGCTGTTTGTAAACTCATAATTACTCCTTTTGTTAAGAAAATTATATATTAAAAATAGTTATTTTGATAGTCATTTATAAAAAATAGGGAATATGGTTATTAGTTGACAATATATTGATAAATTTATTATAATTTACTTAGTTTATACAACACAAACGGAGATTTATATGAGTATAAATAAAAAAGGTTTTACACTATTTGAAGTTATTACTGTTATGATTGTAATTGCTATTGTCGTAGGCGTTTCATTGAGACTTATTAAAGCAAAATTGAGTAATATCTTATCTTATAACTATTATAGTGCATACCATACACTTTTTGTGGCAACACGAGAAATGTTGAGCAATTTTAGTACAAACAGCCCTATATACATTTATGCACCTGGAGCACCGGTTGTTGACACTTGTTCAGACGGGCAACAAGTCAGAGTTATTGATGGGGTTTCAACATGTGTTACAACTCCGGTTACCATACCTCGATACGGTCAAAATTTTTGCGAATTATTAGCAAGTTATGCCAATACAAGAACTGATAGTTTTAATGACGGACAAGAGTGTCGTGGAGATGCATTTGCAGGTAACATTAATAATGAAGAAAATTTTGCAGACTTAAGACCGGATATCGTATTAAGAAATGGTATGCGCATATATAATTTGAGTGTTGATCCGTATGTAGAGTTGGCGCCATTACAAGGAAATTCTAATGACAGAGTATATTATACTGATGACGATGTTGTAATGGATATTGACACCACAGGTTATATAGCATTCATTGATGTTGACGGTTCAAGCGGATCTTCAATATTATGGCAAGATGTTTTTCCATTTTTTATAACAATGTCAGGTAAAGTTATACCTGCATATAATAATAATATTGGTGGTTCTAATAAAGAACACCTATCAGTAAGTGCATATAATGAGATTGACAATGCCGGAGGAAGACGTCTAAATTGGCTTGTCAAAAGCGTTTCTTTTAAAGAGGCAGCTTGTACCGCTGGATTCATAAAAGCTGCAACACCATATTGCAGTACAGCTCCTGCTGTAGGAATAAGCGAAATTTGCAATGAACCTGATAGCGATTGTAGAACAAGAGCTATTTTCCCGATAAAATGGTTCAATTAAATTTATTTTGAGCCTTTTCTATGCCGTTTCCCAAATAAAAATTTACTGCTTCTATAGACTTTTTTAGAACAGACTTAAGTGTTTCAAGATTTTCTTTTGGGAAATTTTGAAGTACATAATTTTCTGACGGAATATTAGGTTGCGGTCCAATACCTATTTTTAATCTGTCAAAATTATTCGTGCCAATATGTTGTATTACTGATTTAATCCCATTATGGCCGCCATCTGAGCCGTTTGCACGAAATCTTATACGCCCCAAATCCAACGCAATATCGTCATATATTACAATAATATCTTTAACATCAATTTTATAATAGTCCATTACTGCCCTTACAGCCTCACCTGACAGATTCATATATGTCGTTGGTTTTATAAAAATAATTTCACCTTTTCTGGCAATATAACATTTTAGTTTTTTTTCTTCCTTAAAAGAAAAACTTTCATCAAGCGCCCATTTGTCCAGCACCATAAATCCGGCATTATGCCGCGTGAAGCAGTATTTCTCTCCTATATTACCTAAGCCGACTATTAATCTCATATATGCCCTCTTTTTTTATGACTTTATTATTTTAACCTAAATAAATATTACCGTCTTTACTTGCCGAGTTTTCGCTTAACAAAAAGACAAAAAACATTTATTTTGTTCCTGTAAATGAGGACAAATATATGAAAAACAAACCGATAATAGAATTGAAAAGCTCAGAAAAAGTTGCAAAATTTTTAGAAAAAAATTCTTTGCATAAAAAAGATTTTGCAGAAATGATAGGTGTAACACTTTCTTATGTGTACAATTTAATTGATGAAACAATACCTTTTTCCACCAGAAGCACTACATTAGAACGTATTGCAACAGTTATGGAAATTGAGCCTGAAGAATTTGAAGAATATAAAATTCCACAAGAACCAATTATATTAGATGATTCTGTAGAATTTTTTAAAAATTCAATCAAAGAAAAAAATATGACTGTAGTAAATTTTTTAAAATCTTTTCCACGCAAAAAAAGACTTGATATTGTTGATATGTTAAGAGGAGCTCTGCCAATACCAATTGACTTTAAAGAATTAAATATGGTAGCACAGGTTTTAGATTTAGACAAAGAAGATATATATTTAATGTGGGAAAAAAGGATGAAGCAAGTACTTGAAACAAGCGGAATGAACATATATTCAAATGCTGCACTTGTAAATTCCATGTTTGATTGTGCAAAAAAAATTATTAAATTGAAATAAATTTTATTGTATAATCCGGTTATGCTAAAGTTTTTAAATAAACTACTTGACTGGATATACAAAAAAAGATGCTACTTTTGCAAAAGTTCTAAAGAAGCAGTAAAAATGTGTTCCAAATGCTACGATGAACTTGATTTTTTGCCTATACAAATTAATAGAATTATTGATGGCAAAAAGATTTATTGCGCAGGGGTATACTCAAAAAATCTCCAAAAACTCATAAGAGGTTTAAAGTATCATAATCAACCTGATCTTGCTTTTTATCTTGCAAAATTTATGCATGAATATTTTACAAAAATTACTGACAAAAAAGATTTTGAAATAGTCCCTGTTCCTATATTCCCCAAAAGAGAAAAGATGAGAAAATATAATCATATGAACCTTGTTGGGGATGAACTTGCAAGACTTATTGGATGCAGCATAAACAAAAATCTTATAAAAAGAATAAAAGATACAAAACCTCAATATCAACTAAAAAGACCGGAAAGAATGAAAAATCTTTCAGGAGCTTTTTTTGTTGATAAAGAAAAATATAGCGGCAAAACACTATTAATAATAGATGATATCTGCACGACAGGCTCAACATTTGAAGAAATGATTAAAGAGTTTGAGAAAAACGGAATAAAAGATATTGTATGTTTTGCGGCAACAACCCCGTTTGGAGAATAGCCTATGATTTTGCAGGAATTTTCAAAATTTTTACAAAAAAACAATGAGAAAATAATTAATAACCAAACATCTGCCACAAAACTTTTATGCGATTGGATTAAGTATGTTATAAACAAAACCCCTAAAAAACATGTAGACAAAATAGTTCACAAGGAAATTATGCTTGCTGAAAATAGCTCTAACGACTTTTTGATTGTAGGAAAATCAGAAAGCGGCAGAGTGCTCATCAGAGCACTCTACAATTTCGCTTTAAGTTATGAAAACTATATTATGCAAAAATGGTTATCCGACAAAAAACCTGATGATTTTATAAACTAGTATTTCATTTCCCAATTATCGTTCAACAGTTTACCGAAACAGCCGCCCATATCTCCAGAAGCATTATTTCTACAATATGAATTAAACAAATTGTTTCTTGCGGCCGTTGCACTGTTACCATTAACACAATGGCCATAAGTTCTGCATGCAGGATTAACACGGTATGCATCAATTGTACCATCTGCATAGAAGTACATCATAAATAAATCTCTACCGCTTATATTGGGACCTTTTTGACCGTTTACGTCAACCGTTATAAAACCTGAATAGTCATCCGTATATTCATCACCTGTATCTAAACTGTCAACATGCATAGCAACAGCTACACCATCTGCTGTTACGGCATTAAAGCCTGAGAAATTAGGGTTATTGCTAACATTATTATTTAAAGATCTGTATTGTGTTGCAAAACAACCGTTGGAATAGTTAATACCGCATTCTTTTATTATTTTGAAATGTTTTCTCATAAAATCTCTTGCAGTATTTTCATCAAAATTACGCAATCCTGCTTCTGCAATGTTTACAGCTTGAGTTTCATTCATATCGTCTATAAATGCCTGCTGAAAAACGCTATATACCTTGTGAATTTGAGTTACATAAGATTTTTTTTGCCAATTCTGCGTTAAAGTTGGTATTGTCATTGCAGCTACAACACCGATAATACCCAAAGTAACCAATACTTCTGCTAACGTGAATGCTTTCTTATTACTCATGAAGTTTATCCTCTTTCGTAAGTTAACTATACACTATTGTAACATATTGTTACTAATTTATCAATATATTTTTGCCAAAACTTAACTATAATTAATCTTGTCATCTAATTACAAAAATTCATATTCATGATAATATTTTTTAGAGGTACATTATGAAAATAGCTTTATTAAATCACGGATGCGCAAAAAATCTTGTAGATAGCGAATTGATGCTTGGTATATTGGCACAAAAAGGACATCAAATTACATTAGACGACAAAGAAGCCGATATTGTCGTTGTAAATACTTGTTCTTTCATTCACGATGCAGAACAGGAATCTGTTCAGTCAATATTACAAATGGTTCAAGCAGGGAAAAAAGTTATTGTAACCGGTTGCCTTCCTCAAAAATACAAAGGCGAATTAAAAAAAGCAATACCGGAAATTGCAGGAATGATAGGCACTTCTGATATAAAAGATATTGTTGATATTATAGATAAAATTTCAAACAAAAAAGAATATGCACAAAAGATCTCAGAAAGACCCGAATACAGCTATCCTGAGAATATTGAACGCCAGCAGATTACTGTAGGCGCAAGCTCATACATAAAAATTGCCGACGGATGCAACTATCATTGCGGATACTGTATTATTCCAAACTTAAGAGGAGAATATCATTCAAGACCTATTGAAAATATTGTTGAAGAAGCAAAAAAAATGGTAGAAAAAGGGGTTACGGAAATTGTTTTGATTGCGCAAGATACAACGAGCTACGGTATTGACTTATACGGTCATAAAGCATTACCTGAATTGTTATATAAGTTAAACGAAATTAAAAATCTCGGTTGGATTAGAATTATGTATGCCTACCCATCACAAATATCTGATGAATTAATTGATGCAATTGCAAAGTGTGATAAAGTCGTAAAGTATATTGATTTACCATTGCAACATGCTAATGCTGAAATTTTGGAAGCTATGAGACGTCCTGTTATGGATTATTCAAAACTTATAGAAAAAATAAGAAATAAAATTCCTGATGTAGCAATTAGGACAGCATTTATCGTTGGCTATCCCGGAGAAACAGAAGAACAATTCAATGAATTGTACGAATTTGTAAAAAATGTCAGATTTGATAGAATGGGAGTGTTTGAATATTCAAGAGAAAAAAATACAGTTTCTTATTCAATGGATAATCAAGTTCCCGCAAAGATAAAAAAACAAAGACGCAAAAAGCTGATGATGCTTCAACAAAAAATTTCAAAAGAAATCAACCAAAACTATATAGGTAAAACTATACAATGTATAGTTGAGGGTTATACGGATGAAGGATTGGTAATATTACGTTCACAGCATGATGCGCCGGAAATTGACGGGATAGTTTATGCAACTTCAAAAACTCAGGTTGTTCCCGGAGATTTAGAAAATGTTAAAATAGAAAAAGCTGATGAATATGATTTGTATGGGGTTGTACAATAGCTTGGCTTGTATTATATTTAAATTGTAAATAGGTTATAAAGAGGAACTCATGGAATTTGTAGAGAACAGGGAAGTAGAGCAAGAACAATTAAAAGCAATTTTTAGGGATATGGTTAAATATTCACCATCAAAAATTTGCGGCATGCTTGGAAATGCCCTCATTGTTCCCGTTTATACAAGCATACTTTCTCCTGAGCAATATGGCTTGTATTCACTATCTATAGCTACTTTATCTTTCTTATGTATTATATTTTCCGATTGGGTTGGACTTTCAGGTTTAAGATTTTTTAAACAGCATCAAATGATGGATGATATGCCAAAGTATTTGACAACTCTTGTAACTATGCTGGGTACAAATTTATGTTTAATGTTTATTCTTGTAAATCTTTTTAGAAATTGGTTTTATTCGCAATTTAATATACCGTTAACATATTTGTTGGCTATATTATTGTTGATAATTCCTGTGGCATGCCGCGCATTATTGTTTCAATTATTGAGAGCGCAACTAAAATCAATGTCATATACAATATCAACTATTGCAAACCAATTAATGACAATAGCGTTATCGGTATTTTTTGTAAAAGTTTTCCACATGGGAGCTATTGCATTGCTTTTAGGTATGGCAATTTCTATTACAATTACAGATGTTATTCTTATATTCCAAAGTAATATATTGAAATGGTCAAAATGGAATCAAAAGGTAGATTTTAAACCCTTTTTGCCTATATTTATGTACGGTATTCCAATTGCAGCAACATCTTTGAGTACTTGGATTATCAACCAGAGTAATAAATTTATTATGAACGGCATCCACGGATTTTCTAAAGTCGGTTTGGTAGGTGTCGGTTATAGTTTGACATTGCCACTTTTAATGACAATATTTTCAATTATTACAGTTGCTGCAATTCCGCGTATTATCAACATGTATGAAGAAAAAATTGATGTTAGACCAATCATTTCAAGATTTACAGGATATTACATATTAATCGCTTTACCTATTATTACTGTTATGTCTTTGTATTCTGCTGATTTTGTAAGAATATTTTCTTCAAATCCTAAATTTTATGACGCATATGTCTTGATTCCGTATTTTGCCTTTGGAACATTCTTTATGGCAATTACAGATTACACAACATTACAATATCATTTGGCTAATAAAACGTACATTGAATTTATTATAAAGTTAACGTCCGGTATAGTTGGCGTAATATTAAATATTATTTTAATTCCTAAGATGGGACTTGTTGGTGTTGGTATCGCAACATTGAGTGCAAACTTCTTATACTTTTTGTTGAGTTTAATAATTGTTTTGCCGGGGTTAAGATTAATTTATCCGACATTGACTATGAACAGAATCTTTATATCGATGATACCGGCAGTTGGTTTATATTATCTTTTTGATAGCAAATACACAGGCATGCCCGCATTATTTGAAATGATATCTCTGTTATGCGTGTTCTATATTTGCTATTATTCTTTAAAGAAGACTGTCATGCAGCGCCATGAATAGAGACTTTACATTTGTTTACATATTAGCAAGAAAAAATCTTTAGGGATTTTACTACTTTTGCATACAAATTTATTAAGTAATTGTAATAATAAATGGAAAAACTTTTATGCTCTTGGTAAAATTGTGATGCTAGACGAGAAAATATTATAATAAAAAAGGGAAGACCCGAAAGGAATAAAAATGATCCAAAATAAAGCTGGTAAAAGAAAAGTGATTGCTTCGGCATTGACCTTTTGTTTCTTTTTACAACAATCATTTTGTTTGCAAGTAATGGCAACAAATGTATCCGGTGCCACAGGTGGTAACGGTGTATATAATGTGGCTCCATCCGCTCGAAATGGAGATATTGGTTATAGAAAATATGCAAATTTTGATGTAAGCAATGGAGATGTATTAAACCTTATATTCAACAATCCGCAAGATAGTGTTGATGTTAAAACATTTCTAAACTTAGTAGATAACCAAATTAATATTCAAGGTTTGGTAAATGCTGTAAACAAAAACGGTACATTTAAAAATGACGGTCATGCCGTATTTATTTCACCGAAAGGAATGATTGTTGGTTCAGATGGTGTTATTAATGTAGGCGCCATGACGGCTTTAACTCCGGATCAAGATTCCTATGAAGCATATAAAAGAAACGTAGCATTACCATCTTTAACAGCAAAGTGGAAAGAACAATTAGGACATGGTAATGCAACAGTAAAAATAGACGGACGAGTAGTAGCTAGAGATTTTGTTAATATTGATGCTGCAAATGTAGAAGCTGGAAATAATGCATTAATTATGTCTGGTGTAAGAAATGATGCGGCTGATTCAAAAGGCTTAACTTCAAAAGCAATGGCTGATGCATTATTTACTTCACTTGTAAATACTGATAATTTAGATACTGCAAATGCTTTCAAAAACAACCAAGGAAGCATTTCAATAACATCATACGGTGCTGATGGCGGTACTGATATTGCAGGAACAATGAAGAATTTTTCTGCAGGAGATATTACAATCAACAATAGTGGTTCTAAAGGTATCAATGTTTCGGGAACTTCTATTAACGGAATTGGAAATACAAAACTTGTCAATACAAATGGAGCTATAAATGTAACAGGCAACATAACTAACCAAAATGGTGAATTGTTATTAGACAATACAGGTTCTGGTATTTTAGTAGCTTCTACAGGAAGACTAACAAATAGCAATGGTGTTACAAATATTAAAAACACAGGTGCCGATGGCATAACATTTGAAAACGGTTCACAAACATTAAACAAAAATGATGTTACTAATATTACTAACTCAGGTGCTGCAGGTATCAACGTTAGAGGACATGTAGCATCTAACGGTATTAATATTGATAATAAAGATTCTAATGTAGTAATCGGTTATGATAATAATAATAAAGATTATTTGGCATCGACAAGTGATATTAATATAAATGTAAAAAACGGAAATGTTTATAACTCAGGTGTCGCTTCAAATCTTATAAAAGCAAACGGAAATTTGACAATTGATGTACAAAACGGTGCAATAGGTAAAGAAGTTGGTCCTTGCGAAGGTGGTAATTGTACAGGTATCATTGGTGATTCAAGAGATTTAACAAAATCTGTTAATACAAACGTTAAAGGTGTAGTGAAGGCAACTAGTACAAAAGGCTCAAATGAATCATTAGCTAATATTGCAAGTTTGGATACAAATTTGAATGTAGACCAAATTAAAGCGGACGGCAGAGTAATTCTTCTTGCTGATTCTTCAAACAGTTTGCAACAGCTTTCAAATGGCGGCTACAAGACAACAGGTGCAGCTGCATATGATATCGTTAACAGATCAAGAAATGAACAAAATCCTAACGTTGAAGGTTCTGGTATTTCAATTATCGCAAGCGGAAATATAGGTGAAGATAACAAAGCTTTAACATTCAGACAAAACGGTGTTAATACCGTATTCTACGGCGATGATGCAAGAAATCCTCACGTTCCAACTCCAAACAATACGCTTTCTCAAGGTGTTGATATGTTGGCTATCAATAATATCAACGTAAAAGGTATGGATGGTGAACAGGGCCAAAAACTTGATACAAATGTTTGCGCAATGATTTCAAGAACAGGTGATGTTAAGGCTGAATTCTCAGGCGACACATATATTGAAGAAACAACTGCAGCAAATAATATTGACATAACAACACGCGGTAAAAATCTTTATGTAAACAATTTAGGCCAAGCTCCTAAAACTTATAAAAACGGCAGAAATGACTATTATGGACCTAACAACAATATAATTCCGGAAAAAGCTAAATTAACAGCTTTGGATTTAGGCAGCTATTGGAGTGAAAGCGAGAAACCAAAATATGAACACGCTGCTGATTCAACAATTGTTGTTAAAAATGGTAAACTTAGAGGAAAAAGTGAAGGCAGACCAGCTCATCAACAAGATTTAACTCTAGTTGCAGATAATGCATATGCTGGCGGCTATTACTTCAACATGGGTAAACACAGAGGACCTGATGGAAAATCAACAGTTGTAGAAGATCCAACAACTAACCCGATTAACACTCCTAATAATGAGCCTATTTCAATAAGAGGTAAAGCTGTTAGACCTGATGATGTTACAGCAATAGGTAAAGATCCATATGATCGTAACTACTATTACGGCGGAAGTGAACAGGGTAATGACCCAGGCTATGACGGTGTTACCGATCCGGCTAAAAAAGGAACAGAAGATGATGATGACAACTTAGTTGTTCCTAAAAAAGAGGACCATGAAATAGTTATTCCTGTTGATGATGACGATGATACAGATAATGATACAGATTTAGACACGGATACCGATATTGATACTGATACGGACTTAGATTCTGATACGGATTTGGACAGTGATACAGATACAGATATCGATTCAGATACTGATATAGATTCAGACACAGATACTGATAATGATACTGATATTGATACAGATACCGATATGGATACAGATTCAGATACCGATACTGACAATGATACAGATACCGATATAGATACGGACACAGACGTGGATACTGATACGGACTTAGATTCTGATACGGATTTGGACAGTGATACAGATACAGATATCGACTCGGATACCGATATAGATTCAGACACAGATACTGATAATGATACCGATGTCGATACGGATACGGATGTTGATACAGATTCAGATACCGATACTGACAATGATACAGATACCGATATAGATACGGACACAGACGTGGATACTGATACGGACTTGGATTCTGATACGGATTTGGACAGTGATACAGATACAGATATCGACTCGGATACTGATATAGATTCAGACACAGATACTGATAATGATACTGATATTGATACAGATACCGATATGGATACAGATTCAGATACCGATACTGACAATGATACAGATACCGATATAGATACGG
>CAMPBE010000047.1 GCA_946636615.1 uncultured bacterium
ACAACATTTTCAGGAAATAAATCTTTTATATATTCTTCTATTTTTTGGGTACCCGTACCACTTGTCCTAAGAGCATCCGAACCGCATTCGGGACAAAATTCCGGAAAATATTCCACATGATTACAATAATGGCATTTCAAAACCTGATCTTTTGAATGCCAAATCATCGGTATTGCACAATTCGGACATTCAATTACATGCCCGCAGGCACGGCATTGGGTAAAGGTTGAAAAACCTCTGCGATTAATAAGCAATATAACCTGTTGGCCTTTTGCAAGAGTTTCTTTTATTTCCGTTTGCATTGGAATTGAAATCACATTTTTGTACGCAGCACGCCCATGCTCTTGCATATTAATAACAGTAACAGGCGGAACTTTTGCATTGTTATATCTGTGTTTCAATTCAAAAAGATTTCCCTCATTCACTGCTCTGTAGTATGACGAAATATCAGGAGTAGCTGAGCCCAAAATTAAAGGACAATTATGAAATTCTGACAACTTTCTTGCAACAAGTCTTGCATCATAACGAGGAGCAGGGGTTGTCTGCTTATATGCTCCTTCATGTTCTTCATCAATAATAATTAAACCGATATTTTGTAAAGGCGCAAAAACAGCTGAACGTGCCCCGGCAAGAATTTTTATTTCGTTTTTATAAAGTTTTTGCCATACATCATATCTTTCACCGTCTGAGATACTGCTGTGCCAAATTGCAACATCTTCTGTTCCGAATTTTTTTGCCAATCTTTTTGTGAGTTGGGATGCAAGTGCAATTTCAGGAGCTAAAAAAAGAACATTCTTGCCTTGTTTTATGGTATCGTCAATAAGTTTGAAATAGACTTCTGTTTTTCCTGATGCCGTAACACCGTGAAGAAGAATTGTATTTTTTGAATTTATCTTATTCTTTATCCCTTCATAAACTTCTTTTTGTTCACCGGAAAGCTCAAATAACGGTTCTCTTTCCGTTATTTGCAAAATATCAAGCGGATTTCTGTACAGTTCTTCCTGAATTAATTTTACACAACCGATACTTTCAAGTTTTTTTATTGTTGCTCGGGTTGTTTTTGCATATTTTTCAAATAAAACTAATGGCATTTTGCCTGATTTTTCAAGAAGTTCTAAAACCTGAACCTGTCTTTTTGTTGCACCGTCAAATTTTACAAACTCAACAAGCTGCTCAGTTTTTGCTGCTTTTTCGATAAGTTTCATAGGAATTGCAGCATTAAGAACAGTTACCAAATCGCAACAGTAATAATTTGCAACCCACTCCAATAATTTTAGATATTCAATCGAAAACAAAGGGGTTTCATCTAATATTTTGTTTATTTTTTTTGCCTTAATCTCTTCCGGTAAATAGTCGGAAAACCCTACACAAAATGCATTAATAAGCCCCTGCCTGCCAAAAGGGACAAGTATAGCCTGCCCGATCTGAATTTTATCTTTCATTTCATCGGGAATAAGATAACTGAAAGTTTTTACCCCAAGCCCTTTTATATTGACAAGAGCTAATGCATATTTCATTAAGCTTCTTCCATAAATTCTTGACGGGCAGCCTGAATGGCTTCTTCTAACAAATCCAGCTGATCAGGTGCAAAAGTTACCCCTTTTTTAGTAGGTAACCAAGTTGCACCTCCATCTGTTGTGTAGAATATTCTCATATTCAAATAACTTCTGCCTTTGTATTCACTCACAGAAATCTGAAGTTGTTCTGTATCACTACGTTCAATTGTTGCTAAAATTTTTGCATCTGCCATAATTTTTCTCTCCTTATAAACTATTGATTTTATATTACCACAGAATTTCATTTTTATGCTAATGTTAAAGAAAAAAGGAGAGAACAATGATAAAAGTTGCAGTATGTGGAGCTTTAGGCAAAATGGGCAAAGAAGTTTGCCAAGCGGTAACAGATTGTCCCGATATGGAACTCGTTGCAAAAATTGATATAATAACTTCAGGCACATATTCTTCTATCGAAGAAGCTCATAGAGTGCAAGATATTGACGTTTTAGTTGATTTTACACAACCTGATTCAATATACGAAAATGCAAAATATTGCCTTAATAATGGGATTAAAATAGTAATCGGAACAACAGGGCTTAAAGATAATGAGATTGAAACCCTGAGAAATCTTTCAAAAATTAAACATACAGGATGCCTTATTGCTCCTAATTTTTCTACAGGTGCGGTTTTGATGATGATGTTTGCAAAATTGGCAGGAAAATATTTTGATAATGCGGAAATTATAGAACTTCATCACAATCAAAAGAAAGATGCACCATCAGGAACTGCAATAAAAACAGCAAATCTTATGGCAGAAGCCAAAAAAGATTATACAAAAGGCAACTGTCCCGAAAAAGAAACAATAGAGGGAGCAAGAGGCGGAACATCTTATTCTAATATTCATATCCATTCTGTTAGAATGCCGGGGTATATAGCTTCTCAAGAAGTTATACTAGGTTCGACAGGTCAAATTATGACAATCAGACATGATACTATGGATAGAAAATGTTATATGCAAGGCGTTTTGCTAGCTGTAAAATATGTTTATCAGAAAAACAATTTTACATACGGATTGGAAAATATACTGTAATTTTATAATATTATTGTTATAATAAATACAAGGAGAAAAGGTATGAAAAAATTTATCGTTATTTTGTCTTTATTAATAGCAATGCCGGTTATGGCAGAAGAAACTAACGGATTACTTTACAATAACCAAAGTGAAAATATTCCATCGACAGGTTCAATCAATATGACCCCAAAAAATACTTTTTCAGGTTATACAAAAAGTAACGATATTCGTAATAAATACCCAAATTGGAACAGAGGCACTTTTAGCCAATCACAAGATTATCAACGTGCACAAATGATGAAAACAAAATCTGTTAAAGAAATCAGCAATACCGGAAATTTATCAAAAGATTCAGATATACCTGTAATGTTTAATAATCAACTTCCGCAAAAATACACAAATGAAGATATGATGCGTGTAAATGCAATCCAAAACGGCATACAAAATATGTATATGAATTTCTAAAGTTTTATAACTGCACTGTGCCTGTTTGTTGTTCCGTTTTCTTTTCTGTAAGAAAAGAATAAATCATTATTGCATACGGTACAATAAGGACAAATGTCAATATTTTCTTCTTTTAGACCAAATTCAACAAGTTGGCGTTTATTAATATTTTTCAGATCAACAAATATTTCGCCATTGCGAATTTCATATAAACCCGAAGAATCCTTTACCGTCGCAATTAACTGACTTAAAACTTCTTCTCCGACATTATAACAACAAAAAGATATTGCAGGCCCTATAGCGCATTTGATATTTTTTATATCTGATGAAAATTCATCAACCATTTTTTCAACAGTTTTTACTCCGATCATGCCTGCAGTACCACGCCAACCCGCATGAGATACGGCAGCAATTTTGCCATCATAAAAAATTAGTGGAGTACAATCGGCAAAATTCAAAAATACCGCTTGCTCTTTATTTGTAAGTATCAAACCGTCAGTATCAGGATAAGCACTTTTATCAATTTGAGCCACGTCTACATTTGACGTATGCGTCTGCGAAGGATATATCAATTTACCTTTCTCAATTCCAAAATATTCACAAAACAAACCTCGATTATCCTGAGCTAATTTTTCATAATCAGAGTCTTTTGTTTTAATGATACTTTCTCTTGTAGTAAAAAAATGGTTCAATCCTTCAAGAATAGAACTTTTTAAAACTTTCTTTCCTTTAATTTTTTCAAAATAAAACATAACTTACTTATACCACATAAGAAAAAAACGTTCTAATATTAAGAAATGTTGCAAGAAATTATAATATGTGTTAAAATGCGAACGTAAAAAGGAGGACTTTATATGTTGAAAAAGTGTTTAGTAGAGCTTATTGGTACTTTTTTTCTTGTATTGACAGTAGGTTGCACAGTATTTTCTGTAGGTAAAGGAATCATTCCGCCAATTGCAATAGGTTTTGCATTAATGGTAATGGTTTATGCAGGCGGACATGTATCGGGAGCACACTATAACCCTGCAGTTTCTTTAGCTGCTGCTGTTAGAGGAGCTTTAGAATGGAAAAATTTAATTCCATATTGGATTGCACAGATTGCAGGTGGTGCGTTAGCTGCATTGGTTGTTTCATATTTAGTAGTTGTAACACCGGCAGAACAACAAATTAAATTTAATATTCCGGCATTGGTTGTTGCTGAATTATTATTTACTTTTGCACTTTGCTATGTTGTTTTACACACTGCAACTGATAAAGATACTGATGGAAATTCATTCTACGGTTTGGCAATCGGTTCAACAGTAACTGTTGGTGCTTTTGCAACAGCAGGAATTTGTTTTGGTGCATTCAACCCTGCAGTAGCAATTGGCTTATTAACTATGGGAACTGCAACTTGCAAAATAGCAGGAATTACTGCATTAACAAACCTTGTTGCAGGTGCTCTTGCAGGTTGTGTTTATAAAATTACTTCTAATAATTAATTTTATAAATTAACGAATTCAAACAGATCAAGACAAAATAGTCTTGATCTGTTTTTAAATATTTAAATATAATAAATATTATCGGAAAATTATTTATTTTTTTTATATAATAAAAATTATGAAATATAGAGAAAATGTAAGAAATTTTTGTATAATTGCCCACATAGACCACGGGAAATCTACTCTGGCAGACCGTTTGCTTGAAAAAACAGGTACGGTTGCCCAACGTGATATGCAAAATCAGATTATGGATTCTATGGATATTGAACGTGAACGTGGAATTACTATTAAATTAAACTCAGCAAGAATGTCTTATAAAGCAAAAGACGGAAAAGAATATGAACTAAATCTTATTGATACTCCTGGACACGTTGATTTTTCTTATGAAGTTTCAAGATCTTTAGCAGCCTGCGAAGGTGCTCTGTTAATTGTTGATGCAACTCAGGGTGTTGAAGCTCAAACTCTTGCCAATGTTTATCTTGCTATAGAACAAAATCTTGAAATTATTCCTGTTATAAATAAAATCGATTTACCGTCAGCTGACGTTGAAAGAGTGAAAGAAGAAATAGAAGAAGTTTTGGGAATTGATGCTTCTATGGCAATTCCTGTCAGCGCAAAAGCAGGTATCGGGATTGATGAAGTTTTAGAAGCAGTGGTAGATTTTATTCCGCCGCCTGTTGATAATACGGAAAAACCATTAAGAGCTCTGGTTTTCGACAGCGCATATGATCAATATTTAGGAACTCTGTGTTTCTTTAAAATTATTGACGGTGAAATGAATTTGGGTGATAAAGTAAAATTTATGGCATCCGGCAAGGAATACGAAATTGTTGAACTCGGATACCAAACCCCTATGAGAAAACAGGTTGAAAAATTAACCTGCGGCGATGTTGGATACTTTGCCGGTTCTATAAAAGAATTGACTAGATTTGTTGGCGATACAGTTACAACAGTTGAAAATCCGGCAAACGAACCATTGCCAGGATACAAAGAAGCGCTTCCTATGGTGTTTTCAGGTATGTATCCCGTTGATAATGAAGATTATGCTGATTTAAAAGAAGCATTAGAGAAACTTCAACTTAGCGACAGCAGTATAACTTTTGAACCGGAAACATCAAGTGCATTAGGTTTTGGTTTCAGATGCGGATTTTTAGGCATGCTCCATATGGAAATTGCACAGGAAAGGTTAGAAAGAGAATATGGACTTTCCCTTGTTACAACTGCTCCGTCTGTAGTTTACAGAGTTTATAAAACAAACGGTGAAATGGTTGAAATCGACAACCCTGCAAACCTTCCGCCTGCACAGACAAGAGATTATATTGAAGAACCGTATGTAAAAGTTCAGATTATTGCGCCGAACGATTATGTCGGCACACTAATGGATTTGGCACAAACAAAACGCGGAATTTTCGTTAATATGTCTTACATAGACAAAGTGCGTGCAAGTTTAGAATACGAAATTCCATTGAGTGAGGTTATTACAGATTTTTATGACCAATTAAAATCCCGTACAAAAGGTTATGCAAGCATGGACTATGAATTTAAAGATTATAAACGTTCAAAACTTGTAAAACTTGATGTAATGCTTGCTGGAGAAGTTGTTGATGCTTTGTCGGTAATTTGTCATGAAGATAATGCTTTCTATATAGGTCAAAAATTAACTACAAAATTGAAAGATATAATACCTCGTCAGTTGTTTGAAGTACCTGTTCAGGCTGCAATAGGCGGAAGGGTAATCGCAAGAACAAATATTAAAGCAATGCGCAAAAACGTTTTGGATAAGTGCTACGGCGGCGACATTACACGTAAGAGAAAACTCCTTGAAAAACAGAAAAAAGGTAAAAAACGTATGAAATCAATAGGACGTGTAGAAGTTCCACAAGAAGCATTTATGGCAGTTCTTAGTCTTGATGAAGAGTAATATCATTTTCTTTTGCTTTAATTGCGGCTGCAGTTCTGTTTGTAACTCCAAATTTTTTATAAATTTGTGACAAATGTGCTTTAACAGTATGATGGGTGATAAATAATTTTTCAGCAATCTCTTTGTTGCTATAGCCCTGCACAACAAGTTTTAGGACTTCGCTTTCTCTATAAGTGATATTTTCTTCTTTCTTTCTCATACGTGTTGCTCTCTAATGTAAATAATATATGATTAATATATTTTTACTATTAGCCAAAGAGCTAGTTTTAAGCGCTATTTCAACAAAAAACGGAATATTAAAAAATTAATAAATGTAAAGAAATGTTACATATTATGTAAAAAGTATATATGATTTACGCAATTTTTAAACACAAAAATACTTTATTTAAGTATGGAAATCAATTTAAGGAAATTTTAAGAGATTTTAGAGTATTGAAAATCAATTGAAAATCATTAAAAAGAGAATGTGAGTAAAAATAGGAGACAAGAAAATGGGTGATGGACCAAAAATAGGAAGATTTGACGGAAACAATTATGATCTAACTCGTAAAGAGTTAAGAAAAGCAAGAAAAGAAATTCAGGAAAATCTTGGTTTGAGCAAATCTGAAGCAAAAGCTCAAATGAAAGAAGTTAAAAATCACATCAAAATGGGTGATTTAGGTGAATATTTAGATAAACTTGGTGATGATATGAAAGGTGCTATGGGTTTGCATTTAACACCTAAAATGGAAAAAGTTTCACCAAAAGCTGATATTGATGAGTTAATTCAAGACGTAAAATCATTGGATATCGCAACAGTTGATAGAAAAGAAGCATTTAATACTATGTTTGAAGCTAATCCTATTGCTGCAGCATTAGCATATGGTCCACTATCAGAAGGAACTAGTGATGGTGTTAACGAATATATGGAAGCAATTTTAAGTTAAAAATATAAATTTTTACTCACACATAATGACCGATTTTTAAAAAATCGGTCATTTTTTTACTAAAAAATATAAATAAATCAGAATGTAGAATGTAGTGTGGGTAAAATGAAATTTAAAACCACCCACCCCTAACCCCTCCCCTCTTAGGGAGGGGAAGATAGAAAGATATGCCTCCCCTCTTAGGGAGGAGAAGATAAAAAAATATACCTCCCTTCAATGAAGGGGAAGGAAAAACTAAGTCTTCCCTGATTAGAATGTAGTGTGGGCAAAATGAAATGTGCCCACGTATTATTTGATGGGCACGCTGATGCTTTGCCCATACTGATGCTATTTATTTACTTAGTGCCTTAGTATCTTAGTGCCATAGTGCCTTTATCAATTTGTAAACAAATCGTAACAATTTCTCTCAAATTATTAAAGTTTTGCTTTATATATGCCGTAGTTCATAATGTGAGTAAATGGTAAAACGGAAAGACGGTGAACGGAAATGAACAAGATTAATAACCAAAATTTAGAAGCGTTAAAAGTGTATTTGGGTTCTACTCAAGGCAAAAAAGCTGTTAAGGAAGAAAAACAAGAAAAAGTAGAAGCTAAACAAGAATTTGAAGCAAAAAAAGTTGAAGCAAGCGCATTGGATGCTGCAGCAGCACAAAACAAAGGTGCTCTGTTGTCGAAAATTGATGTATCTGATGTAGCTACAGAAAAGAGATTGGCTGAGGCTTTTGCCAATGCTCCATTTATGGAAATTTTAGACGAATTGCAAGGTATTGAAAAAGAAATTGATTTTTCAGCATATGCTCAAAAACACATTGTTGGTGTAGATCATACAAAATTAGCTAAATATTTAGCTAAACCATTACATAGGGAAACGGTTGAAGGAACAAACAAGTTTATTGAAACGTTAACTGCATAACTTATAAATATACACATTTACTCAATATTGATGACCGACAGAAATGTCGGTCTTTTGTTTTCGGCTAAAAGTCACTAAAGATTATAATAAAAATATCTGGGCAAATTTTTGTTATACCTTTCTGTAAAGAACTTCCTGCCTTAGTGTCCTAGTAACTTAATACCTTTTATTTAACGCTCAAAACTCAATAACCTAAATCCGCGTTTTTTCTTTTCGGTTTCAATATCAGGAAGCTCGTAGCATTTCATGCAACGAGCTTCATAGGTTTCATCTCCGCCAATCATAATAAGCGGTGAATTTTTGTCAGCAGGTTTTCCGTCGATAAGTCTTTGAGTGCGTGTAGCATCTTCACATCCGCATTTCATACATACGGCATGCAACTTATCCACTTTTGTTGCTATACACATAAGTTGAGGCATGCTTCCAAAAGGTTCTGCTTTAAAATCAAGCTCAAGACCTGTTCCGATAACTTTTTTGCCGTCTTGCATTAGTTTTGAAATAGCTTTAACTATATTTTCATCAAAAAACTGAAGTTCATCTATTGCAACAACTTCATCTTCAGGTTTTACAACACTCATAATTTGAATAGCGTGCTTAACTTTGATTGCATCCAGCCATAAACCGTTTCTGGATTCAATATAATCGCCATTCGCTCTAGTATCAACTTCAGGAGAAATAACTTTAACCTTTTTCTTAGCGATAATACAACGTCTGATTCTCCTTAAAAGTTCTTCAGTTTTTCCGCAGCTCATTGGCCCTGTTATTAATTCAAAACTATACCCGTACATATTTCTCCCTAATAAATTCAATTTTTTTTATTATATAACTTTAAATATTATTTGAAAAGTTAATGTAAAATTTTGTCACGAAGTTTTTTTAATCCGGCGCCATAAAAATATTTTAATTGTTCAGGAAAATTTTCACCTATATCAATTATGTACATATCATGAACAATAAACGCCTTTATTAAAAATACAATTTCAGGGTTTTTTGACCAAATAACTTCAGGCATATCGTGCTTTTGGTTATCTGTTATACCAAACAATCCTTCATCATTATCAACAGACAAAAACATAAATTTACCAATATTGTAATGTTCTAAAAGCGGTATTCCAAGATGTGTAAATGTTCGTCCGAAATTACATATAAAATGGTCGTATTTCACAATTTTTACATCCAAACCTCTATTGTATGCATCAAGCAGATGTTGTTCAAGAAATTTAAAATCTTGTGAAAATAAAGAGATATATACAGTTTTTTGGGCCGATTGAATTAACTCAATAGCTTTTTCAAGAATTTTAGTCTTTCCTGATATATTTAAAATTGGTTCTGTATAATTTTTTTCTTTTACATCAGGGAGTTTTTTATCTAAAAAATCTAACGTTGATTCTATTTTCCTTTTATATCTTTTTGTTAATTCTTTAGGTTTTATTGGAGTATAAGTAACAGGTTTTTTGTTCGAAGAAACAACGATATGCAAATTTTCAAGAGATTTTAATGTGTCATAAGCTCTTGCTTGTGGTATATTAGCAAGCTTACTTATTTCATATCCTGTAGTAGGATGTTTTTTTAAAAGAGCAACATAAACTTTTGATTGATATTCATTCAAACCAATTTCTTTTAATTTTGAAATAATCTCATCCATAAAATAAGTTTATCTAATTTGTCAGAATCTTGCAACAAAGTTATAATTTTAATAAATTCAAATGAAATTTAATTTTATGATAAACTTATACCTAGGAGTATAAGATGAAAAAGAATTTTTTAATTTTATTGATTTTATTGTGTACAAATCTTTCTGCATTTGCTACCCCCGATAAAATTGATATGACTAAATGGCAGTACAATTCAGTTGAAAACGTTTTTTATCAATTGGGAATTCCATATTGTGATAATCCTGTAAATGAAATTTATGAAAAAATTGCAGTATTTGTACCTGCACAATATTTAACCTGTACTTCAAATGATGACAATACTTATTCTTGTACAATTAACAAGAATTCAAAAGTAAAAAATTATACTCCTAAAACAGCACCTATCGTCATGCCTGTAGATACTCCCGGATATAGTTCAAATCCGGCATTAGACGAATATAAAAGTGTTTGGGAATATACAAACGAAGGTTTTATATATATTTACGCAGGCTGCAGGGGGAAGGAATATGGTGCTCCTGCCGGAGTTACAGATTTAAAAGCTGCAGTAAGATATATTAAATTCAACAAAAACGTAATCCCCGGAGATATCAACAAAATTTTTTCTTTTGGTATGAGCGGAGGTGGAGCACAAAGTATCATACTTGGAGTTAGCGGAAATAATAAATTATTCAAACCATATTTGAAAGAAATCGGTGCTGTTGATAAAACAAATGATTCAATATTTGGTTCTATGGCTTGGTGTCCTATTACAAACCTTGATACTGCAAACGAGGCATATGAATGGAATTTAGGCGCTTCAAGAAAAAATGTTGATAAAGATCTACAAAAAATTTCCGATAAAATGGCTATTAGTTACGTTGATTATGTTAATGATGCAAAATTTAGACGAGAAGACGGTACTTTATTAGAGTTAAGAGAAACTAATAATGGGATTTATCAGGGCGGAAGTTATTACAATTATCTTGAAAAAGTAGTAAATCAATCATTCACAAATTTTTTGGCAGATAATCTTTTTCCAATAGATATGAAAAAATATGGAAAAGAACAGTTAAATATAATTTTTGAAGAAAATCAACCGGAAAATATTGAAAAAAAAGAAAATACTGAACCAAAGGAAGAACAAAAAAAAGTAATACAAAAAAATAAGTCAGATAAAATTGCACAAAAAGAAATTCAAATAGAATTTGAAACATCAAAAGAAGAATTAACTGACAAAGAAGAAATTATACAAAGAGATAATTTAATATTTAATTCCGGAGAAGAATATGTAGCTTATTTAAATTCAGAGAAAAAATGGATAGATTATGATCCTGCAACATATTCTGCCAAAATATCAAATCTTAACGACTTTGTAACAATAATGAAATCTGCAGATAAACCCGTTGGCGCATTTGATGGATTAGAAAGACAACAAAATGAAAATATTTTATTTAATAACGGCAATGGAAAAGGTTTGCATTTTGACAACAGAACTAAAACTATATTAGATAATACAAAATATGCAAAAGATTTTGAAGAAGATTTTGTAAAAACTGATTATGCAGGAAATACTGTTGAAACAAGAATGAATATGTATAATCCTCTATATTATATAATGCCATATTACAAAGGTTATAAAACTTCTAAAGTTGCAAAATATTTCAGAATTAGAACCGGATTGAGCCAAACAGATACCGCATTGACAACAGAAGTTAATCTCGCATTAGCTCTTAAAAAATATTGCGGAAACAAAAATGTTGATTTTGAAACTGTATGGGCTATGGGTCATGTAAAAGCTGAACGCCGAGGAACACCCGAAGCTAACTTTGTTCGTTGGGTTAATAAATGTTCAACAAAATCAAAAAAGTAGAAATATATTAAGTTTCATTTTTCCAATAAACATTAAAGTCTTTAATTTGTTTTAAAGTAATATTATAATTACCTTTAAAACAAACTGTTCTGTCATCTATATAGAGA
>CAMPBE010000048.1 GCA_946636615.1 uncultured bacterium
TTATTTGCGAAAAAATAATATTTTGTAGCAAATAACCGTAGTCCCATTAAATGCGAGCGACCAAGACAGTCCTTCAATCCCAGAATTTGACTCGAAAGGATCTTTTTATGGAACAAATATCTCAATCAGCGAATCTTCAGGATAATAAAGAAATCCGACCAAAAACGTATTACCATCTTTCATCAACACATTTTTACTAAAGTTTACCTGATGATAAATATTTGTTCTATCAGATTTTGTAAATGTATTTTTATTGACATCATAAATAAAAGCTTTGTTATTCGGTTTATACAACCCTGTTGCTCCGCCATAAATAATTAGTTTATCATTTATTGTTTGAGCAATACTTGTTTGTACTAATTTTAAATCAGGATTTAAATCCGCCTCATTTAATACTTTACCTGTTTTTAAGTCAATTAATAATAATTTTTTATGCATATAAGGAGTGCACGGATTATCACCAATAACGACAGCTAATCTGTTACCTGACACTAAAAAAGCATCAGAAAAACTGTAGCCTTGTATCTTTTCTCTGTATATTTCTTTTGCGGTTTTAGTTGAAGCATCAAATAAATCTATCTCCGTAATGTCATCACGACGGTCTTTTAGGCTTCCAACAATAATATATCGTTCATTATTTAATTTCAATATTTTTGGGTTACGATAATTAAATTCAGCTCCGGTTAAACTTGTTTTCTTACCGTCCTTGAGTAAAAAGGCCTGAGGGTCATCAGTGTTAAAGTTTCCGGTAAACAAAATATTGCCATCACCCACATATTGAGTGTTATAGCATTGATTACTTTTAACATTATATTTATCGACTTTTTTAATCTTCATACTGTCCAAGTCAATAAAATAATTATAAACCATGATTTTATCTTCAGTAGAAGCAATAGTTATACAAATTTCTTTATTGCTTACAACTGTTGCTGTTGGGTTATATGATTTTTTAACAGGTATTTGCCCCGATTTTACGATTTTGTGCAGATTGTTATCAAAAACTGCTATTTTTAAAGTTCCCCAATTATTATTTAAAAGAACAACTTTATTATCAACTGTAAGAACTTGCTTTACTTCAAATTCAGGTTTCCCAACTTCAACAAATTTCCCATTTTTAGCTTCAGCAACACAAAATACATTAAAAAGGAAAATAAATAATATAAAAAGTTTCATAAATAATTTTGTCATACAAACACTCCTTTTTGCTTAGATGTTCAATTATATCCATTTTTATCCATTTGTCAAGATTGTTTATACAATTTTATTCATATAAATCTCATAGTTAATTTAATCTTATTCTGGGTGTTAAATTACACGAAGATTGGTCTGGTTCGAGCGGTAGCAAGCTGAGGGCACTCTGCCGAACAAAATAATCCGGTGAATTATTTTGTGAGAGGTAATTATTTGTGAAATAAATATAATTTATACAGCAAATAGCAGCTGAACATATTTGTATGACAAATACTTGTATTTAAAAAATTATTACGGATAATAATACAACAATGTTTTATATATAAGGAGGTTATATGAGCTTTTTTGGACAAACTAAAGGAACAGAAATTGAAAAACAAATTGCACAATTGGCCACAGGTGAGGCTGTTGGCGGTGCAATGTATTACGCGCTTGCAAAAGTTGCAAAAGAACAGTTTGGATTAGATGATGTTGCGAAAGAATTTATTGAACTCGGAAACCAAGAAACCAATCACGGAGCTTTTTATGCTTCTCTCAATGGCAGATATCCTTATGATGAAAAAACATTCTGGCAAATGGTCAGAGGACTTTCAAAAGCTGAATACAAGGGCGAAGGCAATGTAAATCAACTTGCTGATAAACTCGAAGAAATGGGAATTGATAAAAACGCAGTTGCACAAGTTAGAGAATTCGCACTTCAAGAAAAACATCACGGCGAAGCAACTCAAGCTATTATTGAAAAATACGCACCTAAAGATGAAGAAGATAATACGGGTAAACCGATTTATGTATGCTCAGTTTGCGGATTTGAATACGTCGGCGATTTGGATAGCGAACCTGCCGATTACAAATGCCCTATTTGCGGCTGTGCAAAAGGTGTTTTTAAAAAGCAGTAATTAAATAAAATTGAAAAATTAATAGTTTTGTAAACAAATTGTATCTTAAATGTAACAATATTGCATGATTTCAAAATTTGTGTATAATAAGAATGTTCACTTTAAAGATATCTAAGAAGGGAGATTATTATGAACAAAGAAGAATTAGTAGCAGAAATTTCAAAATCAGCAAAAGTTTCTAAAAAAGATGCAGCAGCAGTATTGGCAGCTACATTAGAAACTATCGAAAAAACAGTTAAAAAAGGTGACAAAGTTACTTTAGTTGGTTTCGGTACATTTGAATCTCGCAAGAGAGCTGCAAGAACAGGCAGAAACCCACAAACAGGTAAAGAAATTAAAATCGCTGCTAAGAAAGTTCCAGCATTCTCAGCTGGTAAAAAATTCAAAGAATTAGTAAAATAGTTCATTTTGAAAAGCATGAAAAAGACGGAATGGATTCATCTATTCCGTCTTTTTATTACTCACACCTTAATCCTCCCTAATCAGGGAGAAAATATATTGTCATTGCGAGCGAAATGAAATGAAGCGTCGCAATCTCATTATAATTTAATTTAATATTGGTGAGATTACTACGTCGTATTGCTCCAATACTCCTCGTAATGACATATACAATAAAAAAGGTGAAACAGAAATTCGTTTCACCTTTTTTATTAAAAATAAAGTAACTCATAAGCCGTGTTCTGTTTTTAAGCAATCATCTGTCTGGTATTGAAATTACTTTCAATCTCTAGCGGTTTTTTCTGAAGTGGGCGGACACCTTTAACCTTCAATTCAACCTTGCATTCAGCAGGGGGTTACTTAGCCGATATTTCTCAATATCGCTGGTGAAGCTCTTAACTCACCGTTGCACCATCGCCTGTAACATTTCTGCTCATCGGCAGTATATTTCCTGTAGCCCTATCCACCGGTTCACACCGTCCGGAGTTTCTCCGGCTGCTTGTCCTTGAATGCACGGACTTTCCTCACGCTTGCGCGCGCGATTGCTCGATTACTTTATTATTGATCTCTTATAGAAGTATTAATTGTGGCATAATCCGCTGCCCTTGAATGATCAGGATTAATTCTTAATTTACCGTTAGCAAGAATTTGTACTTGGTACTGATCACAATCATCGTTTTCAGCTGTGCAAAGTTGATTAGGTCCTTCTTCGCCATTCGCATCAACTTCAATAACACCAATACCGGCAGTATTCTCATTTTGATCGTCAAATGTTCCAATTGAGGCTCTTCCGTCATGCCATCTGTTAGCATCATTTATTGTGCTACAAAGATTCCATTTTATGCCGTCTGTAGTATAAAAAATTGGATAGAATGTGCTATCATCCACATTTGTTCCACAGTTTGAGTCACCGGTATAATCACTTTTAATATTTAATTTAGATTTAAATAATCTTGCGAATTTTGTATCTCCGGAATAGCTTACACCATCCATAACACCTTCTTCAGTATAATCAAACCCGTATGCGCAAGTTCCACCTTCATCATGGTTTTCGCCACAAAAGTTCGTCATATCCGGATATACAGATTCATCATTTACCAATGAATTTACAACCTGTTCAATAGTATAGAAGGATTTTTTTATCATCATTTTATTTTTATTTGGTCTGTTTTTCACAATTGCCGGTGTAACAACAGCTACCAATATGCCTATAACTGCCAAAGCAACCATAAGTTCACTTAATGTAAAACCTTTAAATCTTCTCATAATTATCCTTTCTATTATATTCTATATTAACATATTTACTCCCCTTTTTCAATATAAGATAACATCTTGTATGTTATATTTGTAAAATATTGTTAAGAAAATAGCAAAATAATATATTCAGATGAGTTAATATATTATTCAATCTGGTAAGATTGAGCAAAACGAGGGTTAGTATGGTCGATAACAGATCAGCAGGATATTTTGGAATTGGAGGATCATTCAATTTCAAAAGCGGAGATATTTCAGGAACCGCAGCCAGAACGCAAGACGACAAAATGGGTCAGGGCGGCGAATATTTTGCGCAACAAAAAAGAGAAGATGATGAAGAAAATCAAGACAGCCAAAAATATACCGACAGAAGCGCTGTTTTGCGTGCAACTTTGAATTCTCTTGCCATGATGAATGTTGCAAATGTTATTAATGCCAGAAAAAAAGCTCTTGAAGAACAAAAAGAAAGAGAAAGACAATCTTCTTTAAATAATGAAGACGAAACACAAGTCGAATTAGAAAAAGAATTTTATAATATTGCAAGAGAAATTAAAGAAGATAAGTAACAAAATTATAAGTTTGTTATAAACTCTTTAGTTTTTATACGAATTTCTTTATCTACTCCAAAAATTTCATCTATCGTAGGATTTTTAATTATATTATGTTCATCACACATTTTCTTTGTGATTTCATAAATATTGTATAGTTTAATTTTTCCATCTAAAAACGCAAATACGGCTTCTTCATTCGCTGCATTCAAGCATACCGTTGCTGTTCCGCCGAGTTTTCCCATTTCGTAGGCTAATTTGACAGTCGGAAATTTTTCATAGTCAGGTTTTTCAAAATCCAATCTTGCAATTTCTGCAAAACTGAAACTTTTTGATTTTATTCCCTCATAACGTTCAGGATATGTGATTGCATATTGAATTGGTATATGCATACTAGGCAAACCTAATTGCGCTATCACACTGCCATCTTTGTATTCAATCGCAGAATGTACGATACTTTGCGGATGAACAACGACTTCAATATCGTCATAATCAAAACCGAAAAGATGGTGCGCCTCAATGATTTCCAATCCTTTATTCATAAGAGTTGCGCTGTCAACTGTAATTTTTTTACCCATATTCCAACGAGGATGTGCAAGTGCTTGTTCAACCGTTGCGTTTTTCATCTCCTCAATAGATTTATGCAAAAAAGGACCGCCTGAAGCTGTGATAATCAATTTATCCACTTTAGAAATATCCTTTATGCATTGATGAATTGCGCAGTGTTCTGAATCAACAGGAACAATATTTACACCGTATTTTTTAGCTTCGGCCATTACAATATCGCCAGCCATTACAAGAGTTTCTTTGTTCGCCAGAGCGATATCTATACCGTTTTTTATTGCGGTAAGCGTTGGTTTTAGCCCGATTTTACCGGAACATGCAACTAAAATTATGTCGTTTTCTTTGTTAGAACATATTTGCTCTAAGCCTTCAGGACCGTGAAGAATTTGATATTTATGAGATTCTTCGGCCTTTGTCATCTTGAGCGAAGCGAAAGATCCCATATTATTTTCCACCTCTGAATGACAATTGCTATTGTGGCAGATGTATTTTGGTTTAAATTTTTCTGCCTGTTTTTTCAAAAGTTCGACATTATGACCGCCCGCAAGAGCAATAATTTCAAACTTGTCCCCTAACTTTTCTATAACTTCTAATGCCTGAGTCCCGATAGAACCCGTTGAACCGATTATGCTTATTCTTCTTTTCATAAACTAATTATAAAACAAAAAATTAATTATTAAAGTTGTTAAAATTATAAAAATTAAAAAGATGGGCACGCATTAGCTTTGCCCATCCTACTTATACTACAAGAGAAAAATATTAAAACACAAGTAACAAAAACTTTTTCATCTTGGTGTCCTAGTGCCTTTGTAACTTAATGCCTTTTATTTTTCCAAATCAACGATTGATTTGCTCTCATTGACATAGTTTGTAAGTTGTTTTAATGCGGGTTTGTATGCATTAAGTGTTGCGTTGCCGCCTAAGCAACCTCCGGGGCATGCCATTACTTCTATAAGATTACCGAGTTCGCAAACTCCATTTTTAGCATACTTTTTCAAATCTCTGATTGATTGCTTATTCAAACCGTCAACAATAACCGGATGAATAGGAATTTCTTCCGGAACAAGAGTTTGAACAGCATGCGCAACACCGCCTGTCACTGCATAGTTTCTTGCTTCTGCAGAAGCTTCGTTTTTAAATTCACTCTCACCACATTCTGCAACCTGAACATGCAAAGCAACCATCCAAGCACCTAATTCGTCATAATTAATAACATAATCAACGTTTGGATTGCTCATAGCTTCTTTTCTTTTTGCAACGCAAGGAGAAAAGAATACAGTAACCGCATCAGGATGTTCGCGCTTTACAATTTCTGCAGTGTAATACATTGGAGTTTTTGTATCTGATCTGAACGGTTGCATTGCAGTAATATGCTTGTCTACAAGCTGATTATAAGCAGCGCAGCAAGATGTTGTCATAAATTCCGCACCATTCTCCATTCTCTCAACAAATTCTGCCGCTTCAGTTTTGGTTGTAACATCCGCACCTTGAGCAACTTCATAAACATCTGCAAATCCGAGTTGTAATATTGCTTGCTTAAGTTGTTTTGGAGTGCAAGGCAATTGTCCCATAATTGCAGGTGCAAGCATTGCAATAACTTTCTTACCTGATTTCATACATTTTAGGATGTCAATAATCTGACTTTTCTTGTGAACAGCACCGAATGGGCAAGCTGAAACACATTTACCGCAAGAAATACATTTATCAAAATCAATTTTTGCATGTCCATCATCGCCTTTTGAAATTGCATCGACAGGGCAAGCATTCTCACAAGGAACAATGATCTTTTGAATAGCCTGATAAGGACAAACCTGAGCACACATTCCGCAATTTTTACATTTTTCAGGGTCAATTTTTGATTTACCATCAGTAACCTTTATTGCACCAAATCTACAAGCACTTTCACAAGGTCTTGCAACACAACCTTGACACAAATCTGTAACATAAATTCTTGAAGGTACACAACCCTTGCAAGCAGTTGTTAAAACTGTCAAAGGTCTTGAATCAGGTTCTGTTCTTTCCAATGCTTCTTTTGCGACTTCAGATAATAATTTACTATCATCAGTTTCTTCAATAGATGCACCCAAGCCTGCAATAGCTCTGTCTCTTAAGATCTCTCTTTCTTTATAAATACAACATCTGTAAGGTACTTCGTGACCTTTAGGACGCATATCATAAGGAATTAATCTTGTGTTTTCTTCAAAATTATCGCTTAAAAAAGCTCTTATTAATCTTACTAAAATTTCTCTTTTTAAATGTGATGTTTGCTTGGGGCTATTCATTGACATTTTTTACTTCCTCTAATTTCTCGTTTCAATTATAATAATTATCCCATAAATATAAAATATTTCAAACAATAGTAAAAGAGAGCAGATAAAACTACTCTCTTTTTATATCATTCAAATTTTATTGCAATTTTGCGTCAATGGCTGACAAAACTTTTTCTACTGTAGCTTCCTTAACAACTTCGTCATCAACTTTTACATAAGGTGCTTTTGAAAATTCCCAATCTATAGAGCATAAACCAAGACAAGGCACACCCTCAACTTCTACTTTGTCACCATATTTTCTCGGTACAGTATCAATTAATTCCTGTAAATTAGATGATCCCATTACAAAACATGTTGTTCCTAAACATACTTTAACACTAATCTTTTTGTCCATATTTTGTCCTTTCACATATACTGAATGCTAACTTTTTTATAATATTTATCTTGCAAAACACTTGCCATTTTTTTTATAATGTTTTTTCTGATTTCAATTTCAATTGGTAAAGCAGGATCGTAATGTGCTTGATTAAGTTTTGCTCCGACCATGAAAGTGATACAGTCGCTATCTAATAAAAATTTTACCAACTTTCCTGCCGCATTGTCAATATCATATAAACCCGATTCCAAATATTCTTGCGTTTTTGTTAACGTCAGAATACCTTCTGTTACCAAATCCACTCCATCCATATAAGAACAGGACGGAAGTTTTCCAATACTTATTGTTGTATCCATTGTAATAGGTCTGTTTAATTCACGAGAAATAAGATTTGCTGTCGTGCCGCCAGCAATAGCTTTTTTACCTTTAAAATTTGCAAAAAGTTTTGCGTACTCTGCATCTTTTTGCTGATGATAAGGAGGACCCGTAAAAACAAGTGCTTCCCTCGGATCTCTAAAATACAAAACGCAAGCAGAAATATCATCTTTTGCAAGTCTGTCTGTTTCTATATTTCTCGCCTGATTAACAATATATTGAGATAATTCTGTACTTGAAATATCAGGGTTTTCTTTTAATTTATCTTGCAAAAGAACTATCAACCCTTCTCTGCGCAATCCGAGTTTTAATCTGCCGCCACCCAGCCCTGATTGGGTTACTCCGTCAGAACAAAATATTAACCTGTCACCAAGTTCACATTTTAATTTATAAACTTTAAGACATCTGTTTTTAAATGTTTTAGATGGAATTGACTCATATTCAGGCTGTAAAACTTCGCCGTTTCTTATCCATATGAATTCTGGGTTTCCTTCTTCAACGATTTTGCAATTACCTTCTTCATCCGCTTCTATTGCAGAAAATGTTGAATAACTAATTTTTCTCACCTGACATACAGGGAGTGAATTCATAATAATCTCAGCAGCCTTACTGATTGGAATTTGATCACCTTCGATAAATTTTAAAAGCATTGTTGCTGTCATACAAGATAATATATTGGCCTTTATTCCGCTTCCCAATCCGTCAGATAATACAGCAATAAGTTTTGCCTCATCTTGATATTTTTTTGAAGTAAAATAATCGCCATAAGCATTTTGATTATATTTTTTTGTTTGATTGCAATCTATATCAATGAACATATTATTCTTCTTTTTCCTCATAATCTTCTGCAATCGAACTCAACAATGTTTCGGTTTCAACCATATGCTCTCCTAAAAGGCAGGCAATTTCTTGTACAATTGAAATATTTTTTGAAATAACTTCATGTGCTTTTTGAGAAATTTTTTCTCTGTTTGTTTCTGAGGAAGTTACATCAGTTATAACTGCACCAACAATTTCATTTTCTTCAATTGTAAATATTGAAATGTCGTAAAGTTTATTTTTTACGTGATATCTTTCTTTGTGTAAGTCTTTTCCGGTTTTCAAAATTGTCCTGAAAAGATCTGCAAAATCAACAATTCTGTCTATAGCAGCCCCTGTCAAACCATCAGGGCGAGCTTTGAACACATCATACATATCACCTGTGAACATCTTCATGAAACTGTCATTTGCTTCCAGAATATTCATATTGTTATCAACCATAACAACAGCAGCAGGCATACAACGAACCATAGCGGCAGCTTTTCTGACGGCAATTTTTCTCATATAAGAAACACACATGGAAGTTTCAGCATCTCCGTCTAACAGAGCTTTTGCCAAATCTCGACAAGTTGCATAACCACATCCGCCGCAATTAAGCTCATCATCAACAGAATGTTTTCCGATACGTTTTAATGTTGCCAATATATCCTCAAGCGAATATTCTGAATTTACAACTTTTTTAGGTTCTATTTTGTATTCATAAACTACTTTTGGCTCTGACGGGATTTTATCACGTTTTTTTTCTTTTCTTAAAATATCAGAAACCATTGTGATACCTGCTTTTTCTGAAGAAATACAAGGCCCTCCGACACAGCCTCCATCACATGCTAAGGCTTCTATAAAAATAGTTTTGTCAAGTTTGCTGACATCAAGGTTTTTCAACGCTCTCTGTAATGAATGAAGTCCACATATTTCTAAAAGCTGAACATTATCGTTTACTCCACATTTTTTGATAGTTTCATTCATTCCACCGTCTATTGGGTACAAAGTCCCTTCATAAGCAGATTCCGGTACAAAATGATATTTACTGTCTTTAGCTACTTTTGAAATATCTATAATCTCGTCGTTAAACCACATTCTAAGTTCTTCAAAAGTCAATGCAACGTCAAACAGCCCTGTGTATTTAACCTCGTTTTTCTTGCCGATACAAGGTCCTATAAATACAATAGCTATATCATCGCCATATGTTTCTTTTAAATATTTTGCGTGTGTCATAAGAGGAGACCCAATTGGCGTGATATATTGTGCAAATTCAGGCATGTACATTCTTATATAATCAACTATAACAGGGCAAGCACTTGATATAAATAATCCTTTTTCCGAGTTATTTAATATTTGTGCAGTTTTTATCGAAACTTCCTGAGCACCTATAGCTGTTTCAGAAACATCTTTAAACCCTAATGTTTTTAAAAGAGCAATCATTTTTTCTGCAGAATTTTCAAATGAAGCTCTCCAAGATGGTGCCAATGAAACGTAAACATCTTTTTGAGCTAAGATAAGATTTTTTGCTTTATCAATATCGTTACGTACACGTTTAGCATTAGATGGACAAGTTTTTACACAATTTCCGCAAGCTATACACTTTTCCGGAATAACTGACGCATGTCCGTTTTCAATTTTAATAGCCTTGACGGGACATTCTCTAATACATTTATAGCAGTCATGGCACTCGTTAGTCAACGTATAGACCGGATATTGATTATTCATTTTTACTCCTAATAACTATTTCACCATTAATTCAGATAAAACTTTATCAAGTATATCTTCTGTCACATTGTTATATTCAACACCATTAATAACAACATTTGGACCTGATGCACATTTGTTTTCACATCTTGCACCAACAAGGTCGATATCAGCATCAATATTGTTTTTACTAATAAAATCTTCAATAAATGTCAAATTTTGCTGATTGCCTCTGGCAAAACATGAACTTCCCATACACACTGTAATATTAATCTTTGCCATATCTTCCTCTTGATAACATTATAACACAAGCTTTTTTGATAGCAATATATTAAATTCTTTAATAAACAAAACAAAAAGCGGTCAATTTATGACCGCTCAAAATCTTCCTAAATCCTTATCCTGTATTCCTATTGATTCCTCTTTACTATTGATTTTCCAACTCTTATCTTACAACTTTTGAAACAAAATTTACTGCTTCAAAGAACGTATCTTTTACAAATTCTTTTGCCAAAGTTTTGATTGGTCTGTTTTCAATTACATCAAAAACGTAATATATAGGGTCTTTTGAATTGTTAAAACGCATTCTCCTATCGCTTTTTTCTAAATAATTATAATCTTCAATATTAAATTCTTTTGTAGAAGAAGAATTATTTTTTCTTTTTCTTAACAAAGAACCGAATTGACCGTTTCCACTTGTATTATTATTTGATTCCGTAGTTGTTGGTAACATTTTCTTTTTCTATCTCTTATCTCTTACATATATATAAAGTATATAAGTTAAAAAAAATTGCCTTTTTTATTTTTTAAATATTAACATTCTGTTACATAATAAATATTTGGAGACATGAAAAGTGA
>CAMPBE010000049.1 GCA_946636615.1 uncultured bacterium
CCTGAAGAAGAAATTGAAGAAGAATAGAGATTTATTTTTCTATCATAGATTTAGAACGCAATTTTCTGTGGAATGTTATTGCAAATCTGTGAGCTTCGTCTCTTATTCTCTGAAATAAAAACAAGGCACTTGAATTTCGTGGTAAAATAACGGGTTTTGATTGTTTTGGTAAAAAAACTTCTTCATTTCTTTTTGCAAGACTCACAACATCAATTCCTGTAACTCCAAGTTCTTTTATTATTTGCATAACACTTGATAATTGACCTTTTCCGCCATCAATTATTATTAAATCGGGTTTTTCCCATTTCTTTTCACCCAAATGACTTAATCGTCTTGTCAGAACTTCTTTCATAGACATAAAATCATCGGGTTTTCCTTCAGTTGTTTTAATTTTAAATTTTCTGTATTCAGAAGCTTTTTTTACACCATTGATAAAAGTTACCATTGAAGCAACTGTATTTGTGCCTTGAATATGTGAAATATCATAGCATTCCATTCTATGTGGAAAATTATTTAATTTTAATTTTTCTGCCAAATATGAACCTATTTCGTTAAAATCGTCCCTTATTTTTGACATCTTAGATATCTTTGCATTATCAAGAACGACTTTTGCATTTTTATCCGCAAGCATTTGAAGCTCTTTTCCTTGCGTTGATTTTCCATAACTTATTTTAACTTTTTTCTGTGCTAATATTTCAAGCCATTCTTCATAAAGAGCTTTTTCACCAACAGCTTCCAATTCATTTGATACAATTCTGTCAGGAAATTCTAACTTTAATGTGCTATAGTATTCTTTAAAAAATGTGGCAAAAAATTCTGTCCTGTCTTCTTCTTCAACTTCATAAACAAAATCTTTTTTATCTATCAATCTGCCTTCTCTTATCATGAGAATTACAATTGCAAAAATTCCGTCATCTGACAATAACGAAATAATATCTTCATTTAGTTTGGTATTTTCATATACAACTTTTTGTTTTTCAAGTGTCTTTTTTAAATCATTGTAACTGTCACGAAGTTTTGCTGCTTTTTCAAATTGCAAAGAATCTGAATATTTTTGCATTTGTTCTTGTATTTGTTTCATTAATTCTGCTTGTTTGCCTGACAAAAATAATTCTGCCTGTTTAACTATATTTTTATATTCATCAGGAGTAACAAGGTTTTGGCAGGGTGCAAGACATCTGCCTATTTGATAATACAGGCATGGTCTGTCTTTAAATTTCGGAGTTTTGCATTGTTTTAAAGGAAAAATTTTCTTTAAAAAATCTAAAGTTGCATGCATTGCTCTAATATCCGTATAAGGGCCGTAGTATCTGCCTTTTTCAGGATTCATGTTTTTTTTACGAACAATGGATATTCTTGGAAAATCTTCATCTGTAATGAGAAAATATGGATATTTTTTGTCATCTTTTAATAAAATGTTATATTTAGGTTTATGTTTTTTGATTAAATGATTTTCTAAGATGAGTGCTTCAACTTCTGTATTTGTAATTATATATTCCAATTTTTCAATTTGAGAAACAAGAATATTAACCTTTACACTATCATGGTGTCTGTTAAAATAACTCATTACACGGCGTTTAAGAATTTTTGCCTTGCCGACATATATTACTTCTCCGTTTTTGTCATAATAAATATAACATCCCGGAAGCGAAGGTAATAACTTTAAAGTTTGCTTCAAACTGTCGTTCATAACCAATATAATATCATAATTTATGGTTTAATGCTCAAAAATCTTAAATTTTTGTAGAAAGTGATGGAGCAATTGAAATAAAGTGACGAACTAAATCACTATCCCATTGTTTTCCGGCTCCGTCTTTTAAGATTTCGCAGGCTTTTTCTACACTCATTCCTTTTCTGTAAGGTCTGTCAGAAATTAATGCGTGATAAGTATCTGCCACTGCAATAATTTTTGCTTCAAGTGGAATTTCATCACCTTTTAGTTTTTCAGGATATCCTGAACCGTCAATATGTTCATGGTGGTATTTTACCATAGGTATTAATTCTCTAAGGGCTTCATTTGGAGCTAGAACCTTTTCAGCGCCAATAACGGGATGTTGTTTCATAATAGCCCATTCTTCGTCTGAAAGTTTATCAGGCTTTTTCAATACATTTTCTGGAATACCAATCTTACCGACGTCATGCAGCAAAGCTCCCAATTTAATCTTCTGAACCTGTTCTTCAGGCAAATTGATTGCTCTTGCAAGCGCTTCAGAATATCTTGAAACAGATGTAGAATGACCTTTTGTATAAGGGTCTTTTGCATCAATTGCGCCTGCAAGTGAATTTGCAAGTTCCATCAAATGGTTTTGAGAAATTATTTTTTCGTTATTGAATTTATGCAAAAGTTCTTCTTCAAAATCTATACCAAGTTGAGCATGACGTTTTGAAATAACTTCAGCAAAAGAGTTCAGTGAATCATCAGCCCAAAAATCAATGTCAGATGAACTTATAATTGCAGACATGCCTTCTTTATAACCTTTTGCTTGTGAAATATACATGGCTTGTTCCGCAAGTATAAGCAATTTTTCTTGATCTCTGCTTGCTTCAGGGAATGTTGTAATACCAACAGAAACTTTAACAGGCCCTACGTCATCAACAAAACAGCATGAAAGACAATATGTGATATATTCTGCCAAATACTTTGCATCAGCGGTACCTGTATTTGGAAGAATTATTGCAATCTCATCACCGCCATATCTGCCGGCTTTGTCAGTAGAGCGAATATTTTGTTTAACTTTTTCTGCAAGGAGTTTTATGACCTCATCACCTTTTGCATGCCCTAGTTCTCTATTTATTTTGGAAATATTATTTACATCAAGCATTATAATTGATAGCTCAGTATCATTATCTGCTGCACGTTTTAGTTCAGCTGCAAGAATTTCCTGAAAACCTCTGTGTGTATACAATCCTGTTAATGTATCAGTATTTGTATATTTATTAGCTTGTTCCAAAAGTTCCATGTTCTGTATGAATAATGCGCAATAGTTTGAAATAAACGTAAACAAACCGATTTTATCTTCTAAATCATCTTTTCCTATTATCATTACACCTTTACAACCGTTCAAACAATTTAAAGGTAAAATTAAAGATGCTGATGATTGAATATATGGCATTTTTAAATAACTGTTATCTTCAAAATAAATAGGTTTTCCTGTATTAAATGCTTGTATAACAGGGTTTTCATCTTCAGACAAAAATACTTTTGACATATAAGTATTTCCCATAGAACTGAATAATTTTAAATTTATGCATTTTGATTTTTCTTGATAAATTCCAAAAGCAGTGTAAATATTATCCAATTTTTCTGAAAATACTGAATGCATTGAAGTAAACAAATCTTGTTCACTTGTTTTGTTCATTAATGCAGAGTTCAAACCATACACAAGCTCTGAAAAATCAATTACTTTATGAAATCCTGCGTTCATATATCCGCTATACATCTTGTTTGAAGTTTTAGTGGTATTAAAATGATTTATGCGCGCAACGATATTTGAAATTTCAGATGTAATAGGGTTTGATGTTTTTGGGGTAGAAGTATCAGGTAAATTTGCATTTGGTGATTTTGTTTTCACATGAGCAATTTTTTCAGCAACATTTTTTCTCAAAGCATTTAACTGCTTTGACATGGGATTGGAAACACTTTGCTTTGTCGGCTTAGCCTGTTTCGATATAGGGTTATCTGTTTTGTTTTTACTCAATACTACTACACCTGCTACTACTAAAATTATAAAACTACTGATTTATAATAATTGCCTAATTATCTTTTTCAATTTACATTACTTAAAATAATTTTATAATAAATTAAATGAAATACAATACGTCATTTAAACGTAAAATAACCACAACTAATACACACCTTTCTGCTACATTAGTAGTATAAACCATTTGATAGCTTTTTTCTAGCTTTATGTTTTCTTTATTTACACAAATTAATATTTTAAAACAATTTTAATACTACAAAAATATTTAAAACCATTGGATTAGTGGTCTTATTTCTCCGCATTCAAGTTTGAATTTTTCTGCTTCCCGACTACGTAATATTGTATCTATTCTCAATCTTTCTTTTATTGGGTTTTGCAAAAATACTTCGCCCGTTTCTCTGTCAAAAACAGTTGCGTAATTCAAGCCCTTGTTTACGCAATAAGGCAGTCTTATACGATTTTCATCTTCATCATACCAAGCAAGCCCATGAGTTCGGCAAACTATTCCTCTATATTGATATAAACTGCATTTTTTATCAATCAAAAATGGGCATTTGTACATTTTAGGTTTTTCTTTCATTAACCTTTTAATATCTTCTTTTATTTTATGTTTTGTTTCAAAAGGTAATTGTACAAAACCTGACATTAAATATTCAAGTTCTAATCTGGAAAAAGGGTATTCTCCAACTTCGCAACATGCTGAGCAGCCCGGTTTACATTTAATAAATTCGCATTGTTCTTCAAAATATCTGTCTAATTTTTTATCTAATATTTTTAAAAATTCTTCGTATCTTTTAAGCATTAATAGACCTTTACGAGTGAAAATTTGCGTCCCTCTCTTATTATATCAAATTTAATTTTTACATTTAATTCAGGTATTTGCTTATTTCTAATAATAGTGACTGTGTTGTTATCTTTTAGAATTTTTTTATTATTATCAAAATTTTCTTCATCATCTGTCGATATATAGTATACTTTGTCACCATAATAGTATAATACTGAATATTTTCTGCCCTGATTTAGTACTGCAATTTTGTTATTATTTTCTTTTGCTGATTTTGCAAATTCCATCAAATCATTTTGGCCGAATTTGTAGTCAATCTCATAGAACATTTTTGTTCCGAAAGCTGAAATAATAATTATAAATAAAGCATATGCCGTAAAGACTCCTTTTGGAATGTTTTTTAATGCAAAGGAAATACTTAAAATTCCAAACAAACCAATTGTAAGTATACAAAACCATTGAACAGAACATATATCTGTATATAGTTGTTCGGGGAGATAAAATTTCATAAAGCATGCCGCTATAGCTGCAACTATACAAATTCCGCCAAATATATATACAGATAAATTTATTGATTTTTTGCATTCAAAATTGGTAATGTATTTGTCCCAAATAAACCCGATAAGACAAGATGTAAAAAAGTATACAGGTAATATGTATGTGATTAATTTGGTTTTTGAAGATGAGAAGAACAACATTGTTACGACAAATCCTATTACATTAAACCAAAAATATTTTTGACTGTTATTTAAATTTTCAAATGATAAAGATTTGAAATTTTTAGCTTTGGCAATAAGCACTGCAATTGTCGAAAATATCCATGGAACTAATCCCCACAAAATTGTTAGAAAATAAAAGTAGAAAGGCTGTTGTCTGTGGATTTCGCTGGATGAAAAGAACCTGTTAATGTGGTGTTTTATTATATATTCATTAAAAAATAACGGATCATGAATTTTAAACATAACAATATGCCAAGGTAAAACAATTAACAGGAATAACAAAATCCCGACTACCATATATTGAGGTCTAAAAATTTGTTTAAATGTTTTGTTGAATATAGTAACAAAAAACATAACGGCGAACGGAACAACAAACCCAGGGATTCCTTTTGCCATAACCGCAAGACCTGAAAATATATAAAATAACCACCAAAAATATTTTTTGTTTTTATCTTCTACAAACTGCGTCAAAAAACCAAACATTACAGAAAAACCAATGCAGGTTGTGACCACAATATCAAGTATTGCAAATTTTGCAAGCATAACAAATTCTAAAGTTGTTGCTAATATAATCGCAGATATAAATCCAAATCTTCCTGATACAATTTTTTTACCCGTAAAATACATCAAAAATGTGCACAAAGTTCCGTATAATGCGACGGGAAACCTTGCCGAAAACTCTGTTACTTTACCAAATAAAGCAAATGACAAGCATTCACCCCAAAAATACAGTGGCGGTTTTTCAAAGAAATATTCACCGTTTAGATATAATGTCAAAAAATCTTTTGTATTAAACATATCTCTTGCCATAGAAACGTAACGTGTTTCATCGACATCCATCAATGCGTAATTACCTATATTAAAGAAAAATACGAAATAACATATTAATAAAAGTCCTAAAAACGAAAATAAATCCTTATGATTTTTTATAAAGCTTATGATATTTTCCATAATAATCCCCTGTATTTCCTTTAATATTAGCATAAATAACAAAAGAGCGGAATTATGTAAATTCCGCTCTTTGTAATTTATATTAAATCAATTATGCATTGATTAATTGTTTTGCTCTTTCAAGCTGCAATGTTCTTGTTGTAATATCGCAAACACTTGATGGACCAAAGTATTGGATAGCACCAGGGAACAAGTATCTGTCGTTCATTGCCCAATCTTCTCTGTTTTCTTCCAATTGTTTGAAAACAGGTCCGTCAAGTTTTACAAGAGCTTTTTGAATAACCGGTTTCATTTCGCCGTGACGTTTTTCCATATTCATCATCATTGTAAGAGGAATACCGCCTGCAACCCATTCACTTGCAGGAGCTGTCAAGTTTCTTACTGATGACAAATAGCCTGTCATACCAAAGTTAATCAAAGCAAATGCATTGTATCCTAATGAATAGCAATAATCAGCATCAAAGTTTGATGGGAATGCACATCTTCCTTCGTATCCAAAGAAATGTGATTGTGCTGAGAATTTGCCTGAATAGCTTCCTTCAGATTTCAATTCATTCAATTTTGTTGAAATCATTTCAATTAATAATTTTTCAGTTTCAATTTTTGATACTTGAACATTTCCGTGAGGGTCACGATCTGCCAAAAGTTGAGCTTTAATCAATGCAGGAAGTGAGTTGTAAACTTTTGCATTGTTTTCGTCTAATCTTTTTTCAACTATATCAAATTTTTCACGTGTTGAAGTTGAATTTACAAACAAAGGATCAGATTCCAATTCAGCCATAATGTCATTCAAATTAGAAATCATTGATTTCATTTCGGGAATAAATTCAATTAATCCTTCAGGAACAACTGCTATACCGAAGTTTTTACCAGCATTTGCACGTCTTACAATAATATCTGTCATATAGTTTACGATAGATTCCAGAGACATTCTTTTTTCTTCAACTTCTTCAGAAATCAATGTAATGTTTGGTTGAGTTTGTAATGCAGCTTCTAAAGCTACGTGAGAAGCTGATCTTCCCATAATTTTGATAAAGTGCCAATATTTTTTAGCTGAATTTGCGTCACGTTGAATGTTTCCGATTAATTCTGCGTAAGTTTTTGTGGCAGTGTCAAAACCGAAAGAAATTTCGATTTGTTCGTTTTTCAAGTCACCGTCAATAGTTTTTGGACATCCTATTACTTGGATTCCTGTGTTATTTTTTACAAACCATTCAGCTAATAATGCTGCGTTAGTATTTGAATCATCACCGCCGATAATTACAACTGCAGAGATGTTTAGTTTTTTGCAAACTTTCAAAGATTCTTGGAACTGATCTTCTGTTTCTAGTTTAGTTCTGCCGGAACCGATAATGTCAAAACCGCCTGTGTTTCTGTACTTGTCCATAAATTCATCAGTAAATTCGATATATTTACCATCAATAATACCTGATGGACCACCTAAGAAACCGTACAATTTATTTTGAGAATTTGCACTCTTTAAAGCGTCATAAAGTCCGGCAATAACATTGTGTCCTCCAGGAGCTTGTCCGCCTGAAAGGATTACACCTACATTTCTTACATCAGACGCAGATGATGAACCTGTTGATTTAAATGTAACAACAGGCTTTCCGTATGTGTTTTTGAATAATTCAGAAATTTGTTCTTGATCTCTAACTGATTGAGTTGCGGAACCTTCAACCAATTCCAAACTATTAATGCCATTAGAAAGGCTTGCTGGAAGTTTTGGTTGATACTTAAGTCTTTCGACTTGTAATGGTGAAAGTTTTTCCATATTTTTCTTTCCTTATATTAATTAATACTAATTACATTATCAATTTTACTATAAAAAAAATAATCCTCAAATTATAATCTTGCTGTATAAAAAGATAATAAAAATGTAAAAATACGGTACCAAAGAAATGAATTTGGTACCGTATTAAAACTTTAATTGTATATTTGTTATACAGTTTCTAATTCTTTATTTTTACCTTTTTTCTTGTCATTTTTTTTATCTTCAACATCTTCTACAATGGTTGGTTCTTCTTGAGCAGGAGCTGTTTGAGGAACTAACATAGAGATTACAGGATATGTTCTTGAGATAATTTCTTTATCATTATCATAAACAAAGAATGTTAAATCTGAAACACTGTAATCCATTGTAATTTTAATATTGTTTAAGAAAGCATTGTAGACAAAATTTTCACTAGGAATGTTTACTGTAGCTGTACCTAAATCAATTTCTTTACCGTTGCTTGCTTTTGCTTTAACTGACAAATTATGTTCTCCAACAGTCCATTTTGGTCCGCACAAAATAACCATATCAAAGTTAAATTCTGCAGGCATAGCTACCGTTCTGAAGTTATCATAAGCATTGATACAAGTTAATCTGTCATTTTTAAAAATAATTGTTTCCGCTAACATTAAGTATTCTGACATTTTTACCCCCTTCTATTTTTAAATTGTCGATCTAATAGAATAATAGCACAAGATTTTTAATATGTCATATATATTTAAAATTTTGCCTTAAAAATTTTAAATATATTAGCAGTAAGTAAAGTAGGGAATGAAAATACTGAAAAATTTTTATATTATTCGTTTGAATGTAATAAGTAAATTATTACAGAAAGGAGAACATATTATGACATTTAATCCACTAGAAGAAAAAGGCATGCCGTTAGAAAAACAATTAAGAAATTGGCATCAAATTGTTGCTAAACCATATAAAAAACAACTTGTGGACTGCTATACAAGAACTCGTCAAATATTGATGAATGGTATTGAAGTTGAGGGATGGGGGTTTAAACATCAATTTAACAGATTTATGTCAGAAGTAGATTCTGAAGATAAAGCTAATATTTCAAGATTAGGCAGAATAGAAAATCAGCAGCAAATGACATGTAATTGGCTTGGAGCAGCAGACCAATCTGTTTTGGAAACAACATTGGGATACGAACAAGTTGCGGTTGACTTAACGGCATGGCTTGCGCAAAATGAACCGGATAAATATGTTAAAGAAACTTTTAACTTTGGATTGTTAGAGGATTTTGATCATTTATACAGGTATGCACAATTTGCATATATGACAGAGGGTGTTGAACCAAATGACATTGTTCAAAATCAAACAGATGTTATTGTAGGTCGTCCGACACAACATCATCACAATTGTAATGGACTTAGAATACGTAAACATTATGACAAAACTACAGCTTCTCCTCAAACGAAAGTTAATATTTTAACTGTCTTATCCGGAGAACAACAAACTCATAATTTTTATGCAGAACATGGGTTTATGTATGGTGATCATGTTTTGCGTGAAACTTATGCTGAGATAAAAGATGTCGAAGAAGAACACGTAACGATGTATGAATCCTTGATTGATCCGTCAGAAACAATGTTTGAAAAAGCTCTTTTACACGAATTTACAGAGGTTTGTAATTATTACACTTGTTTTGAAGATGAAACAGATGAAGAAATCAAAAAGTATTGGGAAATATTTCTGGATATGGAGCTTGGGCATCTTCAACTTGTTGCTGAAATGTTTAAAAAATACGAAAAACGTGATCCTGAAGAAGTTATAGGTTCTGAAATAATTATCCCTTGCAGATTTCAAAGTCAAAAAGCTTATGTCCAAAAAATTCTTGAAAAAGAAGTTGATAAGCGACTTGCGCCGGACGGTGAATATTATAACAAGATTGATGAAATTCCTAACGATTGGGCAAGTTACCCTGTTCAAGAAAGATTGGCAGAAATTTCTGCACCGTCAGAAAACTGTATAAATCTTATTGAAACATACCACGACAGAGACATTGTTGAAGCAAATGAAAATTTAAAAAATAAAGAAGTGTCGATTTTGGAAAAAGGCTTGCAGAAAAAAGCTGTCGCACACAATACGGTTATGCCGGACAAGCTTCAAAAAATGATAGACTATCACGAAGAACGAGAAAAGCAAAAAGAAGAAATTATCTAATAAAAAAATCCCCACATTATATTTTGTGGGGATTTTTTTATCAAAAATTACATTAAAATTTTAGGCAAATAAATACACTTGAAATTAAAAATTTTTATGAAATAATAAAAATTGTAATCTATGGCTGGGTAGCTCAGTTGGTGAGAGCGTTCGGCTCATACCCGAAAGGTCGACAGTTCGAATCTGTCTCCAGCTAAATAAAACGGAGGTGGTAATACCGCCTCCGTTTTATTATGTTCTAAAAAAACTAAAATTTTTATGATTAATGATTTTTTAAAATATATTCGTATTGTTCCTTCAAAATTGAATTTATATTATCAGGCTGAACTGCATTTAATTTGCTATTTCAAAAGAATAGTCGTTTTGGGATTTGAACAGAAATATTGGATATTTGATATTATAATTACAACATGATAAATTTGTGCTATGAAAATCGATACGTCTTTTAATTTTTCATATGAACATACTGTAAATAAAATAATGCATCCTAATCAAGATGTATTTAATATTTATGATTTGAATAAATTAAACAAATTGGGTATTTTGGTTTGCCACAAGTCTGAATTACCACTTAGGCCCAATTATGAAAATTCTGTATTAGCAATTGATTTTCTTGAAGTTACTTCGCAAAATAAAGGTTTGGGAACTAAAATATTAAAATTTGCAGAAGAATATAGTAAGCAAATTGGTTGTAAAGGTTATTTAACACTAAAAGCAGATGGTTCTTTTATGCCGCAAAGAATACCCCATATTTTTTATCGTAAATTTGGTTTTTCAACTTTTGATAAGAAAACTGATAAAATTTTAGACAAATTTATAGCCAAAAATCTTAATGCAACAAGCAAGGATTTTCCTTGTTTATTAATGCATTATCCTCCAAAACCAAATAAATATACAAAATTTATGCAAATATGTGCGAAAATAGTGCAAAAAATATGTAAATAAGTACAAGAAAGGTTGCTTGTCATTTAATTTTTAAATTTAAAATTATATAAATTAATAAATAACAATAAAACAGCGCTCATATCAAATAAGAGCCCTGTCTTATATGGTT
>CAMPBE010000050.1 GCA_946636615.1 uncultured bacterium
CGGCGGTAAGGACTCTGCCGAGTAAAAAGGTGACTAAATGTCACGTTTTTACGAGAGGGGCGAACCCCACATCACGTAAGTGATGGCGGGTTCAATTTCCCAAAAACAAAAAGCCCTCAAAAGAGGACTTATTATTGGCGGCGGTAAGGGGAATTGAACCCCTGTTTGGAGAATGAGAATCTCCCGTCCTAACCACTAGACGATACCGCTTTACAGTTATAACTTTATTATACAACAAAAATTTTAATATATTTGTTTTATTACCAAAAATATGTTAAAGTTATTCTCATGATTTCGGAATTACTAACGAATAGCAATTGGTTGCAACCACAAATTGATTTTTTAATATTCCTACAAAATTTAAGAGCACAAACCGGTGATGTATTTGACCAATTCTTTATTGCTTTGACAAAATTTGGCGGTGAATTACATTTTCCAACATTATTCATTGCTGTAATATATTGGTGTATTAGTTCCAAATTTGGTTTGTTTATGTTTTTGGTAAACGGATTTACACTTACATTTTCCCAACTGTTAAAAATGACTGCCTGCATTTACAGACCTTGGATTTTGAATAAAACAATCACACCATCAGCACTTGTCATTAAAAGTGCCGGAAGCTATTCATTTCCAAGTGGGCATTCAATGATGGCGGCATCAACTTGGGGGGCAATGGCGTATGTATTTAAGAATAAAAAGTGGTTATGCTTTTTTCTGATATTTTTTACACTCTTAATAGGTTTTTCAAGGTTATATCTAGGAGTACACACTCCGCAAGATGTTACTATCGGTCTTTTAACAGGTGTTTTATTTATATTTACAATTTTCCCTCTCATTAATTGGTGTGAAAAATCTAAAAACAGGTATATATATCTTCTTTTGATAATAAATATACTATTAGTAGCAATTTTAGTGTACATTTTGAATAAATCATACCCAATAGATTATATTAATGGTAAAATCCTTGTAGATCCAAGAAGAGGAATTAATATTTCCGTTGTATATTTCGGTTGGCTTTTCGGATTGTTTAACGGAGCTATATTTTGCAGAAGATTTTTCCCATTTAATGCAAAAACCGGCAGTATAAGAACAAGATTTTTGAGAGGCATTGTCGGATTCATTACCGCATACATCCTATCTGATATATTTCAATACGTAGTATTTAAAGAACGCATTGTTACAGACTACAAAATTGTAATGCCTATAGCGTTTCTTGTGACATTTTATATTACAGCTATTTATCCTTGGATGTTTCAAAAGATTAAAATTTTAAGAAAATATCTATACATTTAAGACCATACACAATGTACAAGGCAAACATCATCACCTGTTTGGGAATTTGAAAGAACATGAACAGTTGACTTGTCTTCCAAAATTTGAACTTTTACAGTCAAAATTTCACCAAATTTAATTTCTTTTTTAAAAACCATATCAATAATTTTCAATTTATGCTGAGATTTAAATTCAAACGGCAATGGTTCAAGCGCCCAAACAATATAATTTCCGTTATTTGCATGCCTGTTTACATCAATATCGTTATATCTTACTTCAAACTCTTTTTCATAATCAACTTTTTCTAATGCAGGAATTTTTTCATATTGCAAATCTTCTTCATTTTTTTCATACTTTCCAAAATACGGACTATCAATAGAATCTGCAATATTTGCAATAGACATATTTGTAAAATCAACTAAAGACCAAGTGCTGGAAGCTCTTGCAAGAAGTTTATTCCCATTCCACAATTTAAAATTACGAAAAGCAAATATCTTATTATAACCCCTTGGGTTTGTCTGCAATTTCAAATTATCGACATTAACAGGGTATTCTTCAAATTCAATTCTATATTTTAACAACACCCACATTAAATTTTTAGGAGTAATAACAGAATAACCAAAACCTAGCCTCTCTGCATTATCACTTGCAATATCCTGAAAAAAATTTAAAAGAGAGAATGGTTTTAAACTCTTATCGAAATCCATTTCCGAATATCTTATATTAATATTTTCCTCAGATATTACTTCTTGTTGCACAAGCACAGTTGATTCCTCACGTTAAAACTTTTTTATATAATTTATTTTAAATATGCATATGGTTTACTGCCTGTCGCTTTATATAAACCTATTGAATCTGCCATACACTCAACTTTTTGTTGAGCAACAAGTTTTTCAATAGAAAGAAGATTCTCTTTAAATTGTATTAAATCTAATTTCGAAATTACACCTTGATTATATTTTTTTTCATTATATGCATAATCATTTTTTTCCAATTTGTACTGTTCCATTGTTTGCAACATTTTTTCTTTATCATATTTTGCCGCAACCAATGAATCATTAACTTCCTGAATTGCAGTTAAGTTAGTTTTATAATAATTTTGTAGCACTTTTTCATAAGTTGCTTTTTTCAATCTTAAGTTTGCAATCTTTTTACCACCTGTGAACAACGGCAATATCAAACCGCCGCCTAAACCTAATAACATGTTTTCTGTTGTAAATATACTACCTATATTTGCAGAATTAAACAAACCTAAACCACCTAAGCTTAACGTCGGTAAAAATTCCTTTTTTGCAACTCTTACGTCTATACCTGATTTTTCAACCATCAATTCTGCTTTCATATAGTCAGGTCTTTGAATAATAATTTCTGACGGAATTTCAGCAGGAATTTCAAGTTCGTAATTTATATCATCAATTGATGCTCTCTTTATTGAATCCGAGTTTTCAGGGCTTTCACCAATTAAAACACACAACTGATGTAATAATTTTTCTCTCTGCTTTTTCAACTCTGAAAGATTTGTTTGACCGACAACCAATGATTTATTGGCTTTTATGGTATCAGCTGTAGATGTCAAGCCTTCTTTATTCCTTGCTAAAAATAAATCATATATCTCTTGTCTTATATTTACAATTTCCTCTTGCAAAGATATAACTTTATCAAGAGTTATTATGTTAAAATATACCGTTCCTACAGCAGACGCAACTGCAATATATGCAGCCCTTTCATCTAATTTAGAACCTTCATACAATTTTTTTACAGACTTTGTTTTATCATGATTTTTTAAGAAAATATCTGCCTCATAACTAACCAAGATTGGTAATCCTAATGCTTGACTAGTACTAGTTGAACCCGGCATTTTTGTCAGACCGTAACCTCCAGCAGCTGTAAGTTGAGGTAATTCGTTGCCAAACTGTAATTTTACTTGTTGATAATATTCATCAACAGCCAAAGTCGCCATTTTTAAATCATAATTGTGCAAAATTGCTTTGTTAATATAATCATTTAATGTACTATCACCAAAATTATTCCACCAATCCATATTTACATAAGCAAACTTGTAATCATCAGAAACTTTTTTGTTTTTCTTAACCATACTTTTGAATTGTTTGGGAGTTGTTACTGTTTTATGTTCTTCGGCCAGAGCTGGAATAAAATTCATACTCAAAATACTCATTAATAATGCTATTGAAACTATCTTTTTCACTTTGTTAATTTCCTTTTTTAAACTGCTTGCAATTTTTATAATCATATGTTAGCATACTATTGTTGCAAATGCAACATATTTTTTTTACAACAGAAAAGATATTACACAATGGATAATACAAATATAGAAATACATTATACAGACTCTGTACACTACGAGCTGGAACAAACCGCAAAATTAATGCGCAAATTATCAATACAAGTTCTTGAAAAATTGGGTATTGATATGTCTATTGATGAATGCGCAGCATTAGATATAATATCTTGTAACAAAAATATCTGTCAAAGAGATTTGGCTAAAAAAATAATCAAAGACAGAGCAAATACAGGCAGAATATTAAACTCACTTGAAGAAAAAGGATTTATCAAACGCAGTGCAGATACAAAAAATAACAGACTTGTAAAAAAAATTGAAATAACAAAAAAAGGAACATTGCAACTGTCTGACATTACAAATAAAATAAAATCATATTTGGAAAATGTAACAACAGCAATTCCACGGACAGAAATGAGACGTATCAGAGATACATTAAAAAGTTTTAGATTAAATTTAGAAAAAGTAGTAGAAATGAAAATATAGAGGTAAAAAATGGAAGAACAAAATATTAATGAACAAGAAGTTCAACAAGAAGAAACCCCCAAAAAGCATAAACCATTTAAAAGATTTATTGGTATTGGTGTAGCAATGGCAGTTATATGCGGTATCGCATACTTTGCATATGAAGCTATGACATATCAATCAACAGATGATGCATATGTCGAAACAACAACAGTTCAAGTTGCACCAAAAGTAAGCGGTCATATCGTTAAAGTTTATATAACAGATAACCAGCCTGTAAAAGAGGGGGATTTGATTGCTGAAATTGATCCTACAGATTATGAAATCAGTTTAGACAAAGCTGATGCTGCATATGAAAGAATGCTGCTTAATCAACAAAATGCACAAGCAAATTTTAAAGCTTCACAATCAAATATAGATGTAGCTAAAAAAGATTTGGAAAGATATCAAACTTTGTTTGAGCAGGGTGCAGTATCAAAACAAACTCTTGATGCAGCACAGGCAAAATATGATAGTGCACAGGCTAATTTAACTAACTCAGAACAAGCTTTGTTATCACAAGGCGGTCAAAAAGTCGCTGATGCAGATTTAAGATCTTTAAAAGCTGCAAAAGCTCAAGCTCAAAAAAATCTTGAATATACAAAAATATACGCACCCCAATCAGGCACAATATCTTCAAGACGCGTAGAAAAGGGTATGTTTGTAAATGTAGGAACCCCTCTTTGCGTAATCGTTCCAAATAATGTTTGGGTAGTCGCTAACTTCAAGGAAAATCAATTACGCCATATGAAAGTTGGCCAAACTGTTGATATCAAGATTGATACATATCCAAACCACAAATTTAAGGGTAAAATTGACAGTATTCAAAGAGCATCAGGTGCTAAATCAAGTTTATTCCCACCAGAAAATGCTGTTGGTTCTTTTGTAAAAATCGTACAAAGAATTCCTGTAAAAATTGTATTCACCGAAGATATAGACCCGAATGAATATAATATCGTTCCGGGAATGTCAGTAGTACCAAAAGTTAGAATAAAATAAGTAAAATTAAACAATCAATTCTACTATAGCCCGACATTTTTATAATGTGGGTTATAGCAGCAAAAGGAAATAAAATGTCAACTCAAACAACCACAATAGATGATGATAATAAATATTTACCCGAAAACCCTTGGTTAGCGTGTACTCCACTACTACTTGCCGTATTTATATACGTAATGGACGGTACAATTGCAAACGTTGCATTACCACATATGGCAGGGAGTTTTTCAGCTACACGTGATGAAAGTATTTGGATTTTAACAAGTTATCTTATTTCATCAGGTATTGTAATACCTTCCGTTGACTTTTTTAGTAAACTTTTGGGACGTAAAAATTTCTATGTAATAAGTGTTCTTTTGTTTACTATAGCATCATTTTTATGCGGAACTGCAACATCTTTGGGTCAGATGGTATTTTATAGAATATTACAAGGCGCAGGCGGTGGTGGTATCGTCCCATTATCGCAAGCAATTATGATGGAAAGTTTTCCGAAAGAAAGACGTGGAACAGCTATGGCAATATTCGGTATGGGAGTAATCATAGCACCAATTGTCGGCCCTATGTTGGGTGGCTGGATAACAGACAATTGGACTTGGCCCTGGATATTCTTTATCAATGTTCCTTTAGGTTGTGCAGCAGCAATTTTATCAAAACAATTATTGTTTGACCCACCATATGCTCATAAACAAAAAAATGTTAAAATAGACGGTTTGGGATTTACATTTTTAATTGCATGGTTATGCAGTTTACAAGTATTTTTTGATAAAGGAAACAATGCAGATTGGTTTAACGCTACATGGATTTGCTGGTTATTTACATTTTCTTGTTTATGCGGTATAGGATTTTTTGTATCGCAAATTGTGAGAAAAGAAACACTTGTTGATATGAGTGTTTTGAGAAACAAAGAATTTCTTATAGGTACTTTTATTCAAGTTATAATGGCATCTGTATTATATGCTTCAATTGCTATTTTGCCTCAATTCTTACAAAGTATGATGGGTTATACTGCTTTCTTAAGCGGTATGTCAATGATGCCTCGTGGTATTGGAAGTTTAACCGCTACAATCGTGTGTGCATTTATTGCAGACAGAGTTGATAAGAGAAAACTTGTAATGGTCGGCCTTCTGTTCTTGGGTGGTGCAGGTGTAATGTTTGGATTTCTGAATCTGCAAATTGCACAGATGAATATTATGATTCCAAACTGCCTTATGGGTTTTGGACTCGGACTTTCCATGATACCTATCATAAATCTTTCTATGGAAACATTAACAAACCAACAAATGACAAATGCCGCAGGGTTGCAGAATTTGTTTAAAAATATAGGCGGTGCGATCGGAACTTCTCTTGTTGCAACCTTCCTGACAAGATTTTCACAAGTTCACCAATATATGATGGTTGGGAAATTGAGCGAGCTTAATCCTGTATTTGTTGAAAGAGTACAAGCAACAACCGGTGCATTGGCTCAATACACAAGTATAGATGTTGCAAAACACATGGCAAATTATGTTCAGTATGGAACAATGTTGAAGCAAGCTTCTTTATGGGCATTTATGGATACATTCAGAATATTCGGTGTACTTTGTTTATTACTTATTCCACTGCTATTGTTGTTCAAAAAAAGTAAAAGCAGATAATTAATTTTTCTTGATAAATTTTATTTCATAACCCAGAATGTCTGCAATATCAAGCATTTCTTCATATGTTATTGTTGCTCTGCCAAGACGGTGAGAAAAACTATCTGCAGAACATTTTACTCCTCGCTTTTCTTCTAACATCTGAGCGAGCTCTTTTAACATGTAATTTTCCTCTAAAAGTAAATGTTTTATTTGCTTTTTGGTACGATTTTCCATACCTAAATTATACATATACATCATTTAGTTGACAAAAATATCATATTATAATAGTATATTAGACATATATATCCTGTAGGCGATATTGACATCTCGCATTTGGTTATAATTATTTACAAAGGAGAACATATGAAAAAAGAAAAAGAAACATTAGAAAAAATATACGAAGATAAACTTAAAGATATTGAAATAAGTAAAATTTTTGAAAATAAAAGCTTTGACGATGCTATTAAACCCTATTTAAAAAAAACTTTTACAAAATATTCGCAAGCCTGTATTCAAATTAATTTAGTATATGATATTATTTTTTATTTAAAACACAACCCTAAATATTATAAAAAATATTCTAATACAGAAAAGACAAAAATAAACCAACTGCTTACAATTTTTGAAAATTGTATAACAAACATAAACAAAACACTGAACGATATAACCTTATGCTTCAATATAAAATAAAAACGCACTTGACAAACAACGAAAAATCGTAAATAATGTTCATATAGGGGGAAATCCTAAGAAAAAGGATCTTCCTTAGGATTTCACTTAGTACCCTATAATTGTGTGATCGCCAGTAATAATCTGGCAAAAAGCTCTAGTATAACTAGGGCTTTTATTGTTGTTTTCAATAGGTCAACAATCATAGTTTTACCCTCCTTTCTGACCAATTACCTTAGTACTCGTGTGTCAGAGAAAGGTTGTACTACCCTGTTTAAAAAATAACATATTATAATAAATAATGCAATATTATTAAAATTAACACAAAAAAAGAAACCGCCATATTTGACGGTTTCCCAAAAATACTATTACAGTATTTTTATTCATTGCAGCCGAAGGCAATTGTAATATGTTCCCTCGGATTAACTGCAGAAATTTTATAACCTTTAGGGTCAACAAGATAAGCAAATTCATCGCCTGTAGTTTGGAATAATCCCATTGTACCTGACAATGCTGTCCTTGTAATATCAACAGGAGCTTTAACAGTTTCCCATAATCCGTCACCCAAATTACGAGCTGCAGCACCAAATTGGCCTTGGAATGCATGTCCTAACATATAACCTGCATCGTTAGATACATTTTCTACAGCATTACCTAAGTTTGTTACAGCACCACCAACGGTTCTGCCGGCAACACCCACAAGAGAACCTGCTAGTGTAAATGGCATTTCAACCAATCTTGCAACAGGGTTAACCTGTTTAGATTTGTTTACTTGAGCTTGTAAAATTTGTTTTGGTAGTTTTGTTTTTTGGCAACCGCCGTTTGAAATTTCTGTAAATGACAATTTTAAAGCACCTTTGTCACAACCTGAAGGTCTTATAACTTCAACAACTTGGCCTGTTACTGTTGAACCGCAAGGGTATGTAACACCGTTAATAGTTACATCTTCAAGAGTATTAGCTCTGAAATATTGACCTACGTGAGATGATTTGGCTGTTAATTGGTCAATCATTTTTACTTTCAGTGTCGGAATTTTAACAATTTGTTCTTCTTCTATAAACGCATTTTTGTTTATAGGACAAGCAGGACAAATGTTATTTGCGGTTTGAGGATTTGTATCGTAACCTAAAGCTACACGAACAGTTTGCATCATTGAAGCAACTTCAGCACGAGAAGCTTCTTTGTTAGGCAAAATCATATTAGGATTTGGCATATCTTTTAAAGCACCATTTTCAATAGATTTTGCAATAGGAATTCTGGCCCAAGCAGGAACAGAAGCTCCGTCTGCATAATGGCTCAAAATTTCATCAGCTTTGCATTGATCAATGTCACAAGTCATACCTTTTGCAATTGATGTTAAAGCTTCAGCTCTTGTTACAGGATGATTTGGTCTGAAATTTCCATCAGGATAACCGTTCAACAAATCTTCGTCAACAGCTTTTGCAATAGATCGATTTGCCCAATTGCTCATCGGAACATCTTTAAACATGCCAGAACGTGGCATATCGCACTGATCTAAGTTGAAGCCTTTAACTAAAATTGTTGCAAATTCTGCACGAGAAATATTTCTATTTGGTTTGAAATATCCATCAGGATAACCTACAACAACATCATTTATTGCAAGTTTGTCGATATCGCATGCCGCCCAAAATCCGTTTGGAACGTCAGGGAATTGGCATCCGCCAAGATTAGCTGCCGCACCGGTTGTTTGCATAATTTGGTTAGGGATTTCGTACGGAACGAAAGACTTTTTTATTGCATCAATTGAGTTTGAAGATTGAAAATCTATAGGACAATTGTTGCCATCCATCAATCTTTCGTTTCTTTCGATTGGAATACCGTTGTGTCTTGTAGGCATTTCATTAAGACAGGGCATTTGAGCAGCTGCACCTGTAATATTTCCGTCAGTTGCAACAGTTGTACCGCTTATGTTTGATGAAAGAACCCTTGGAGTAGATGCAAGCGGTGTATCAGTTGAGAAGATTGAGTTTGCAGGTTGACCTACGTAGTTATTTGTACCATAAATTGCATTTGGATAACCATAAACTTGTTTCATATCACGTCTGTCAGGTTTTCCTGTTTGAGGACACAAAGCACATGCCGGATCTGCCGGTTTGTCGCAGCTTATTTCGTCAGGACAACCACAATCTGATTTTTTAGGCGGATCGCAAGGGTCACAGTTGTGATCTTCTTCTTTTTGACAATCGCAATCAGGTAATGTCTTCTTACACTTTGAACAAGTGTTTGGTTTTGCTGTTTCACATGGGCAAGCTGGACCTGTCACAACAGGTAAAGCCTCCTGACACGGAGCTGCCGGTGTTGAACATGGACAAGCCGCCATTGCCGGACTCAAGGAACACGTTGCTATTCCAACGGCAATCGCAGCTGCCACAGATAGTTTTCTTATAGTCATTTTTACCTCCTTGTGGGGCTTTTTTTCTAAAAAAACCGCAAAAAATGTTTTAAACTGATACTAGATTATGTACTTTATTTATCCTCACAAACATTGCCATAAGCGGTTATTCAGTCAGGCTATTTAGTTTGGTTGAAAGGTTGAAGGGTTGAAGGGTTGACAATTTTACTATATAATTCAATAGAGGTGTTTTATGAAAAAGTTATTTTTAGCATTATTATTTATAAGTTTATTGTTGTGCGGTTGCGGAAAAAAAGAACAACCAAAACCTCAAGATGATTTATCAAAAATAATTGAAAGAGGAAAAATTATTGTTGGTGTTCGTGATGACACAATGCCGTTTGGTTATAGAGACAAAAACGGTAATCTTACGGGATTTGATATTGAACTTTCAAAAATAATTGCTAAAAATATTTTGGGTGATGAAAACAAAGTTAATTTTGTTCCGGTAACTGCGTCAAATCGTATTTCAAAATTATTATCAGGCGAAGTTGACATTCTTGTTGCAACAATGACTATTACTGAACAAAGAGAACAAATTTTAAATTTTTCAATTCCATATTACATTGCAGGACAAACAATTCTAACCAAAAGTTCAAGCAAAGCAACAGGACTTATGGATTTTGAAAATAAAAAACTAATAGTTGTATTTGGATCTACAAGTGAAAGAAATTTAAGGACAAATGTACCTAATGTAGAAGTTTTAGGATTTAAAACTTATAAAGAGGCATATAACGCTTTAAAAGCAGGAAAAGCAGACGGCATAGTTGCAGATGATACGATACTTTTGAGTTATGCACTTAGCGACAAATCTGTAAAACTGTTACCTAAACGTTTTTCACAAGAACCTTATGCAGTAGCATTCAGAAAAGAAGCTGAATCTTCTGAATTAATCAATAGAGTTGATTATATAATTGACAGTCTGCAAAGTTCAGGACAAATAAATAAATTACTTGAAAAATGGGGAATACAATAACACAACAGATTTATAATTTTGTTGTGTTAATCAAATATTAAAACGAAACATCTTATAATCACTACTTAGCGAAAC
>CAMPBE010000051.1 GCA_946636615.1 uncultured bacterium
TCAAAATAAGCAGACATAGCAAGATACAAATAAGCTGAATAAAATTCTTTGTTAATTTGTGAATTAAGAACATCTAGCACCTTCTCGTTAAGCATTTTTACCCTCCCATAATCCGTGTAAATTACAAAATTCCCTAGCAAATGATCCTTTGTCACAATCATGCAATATAAATTTTGGTTCTTCATTCGGATATAAAAATTTTAAATTTACAGTATTTCTATCAGAAGAAATAGATTCAACAAATTGAATATAATGTTCATTTGTCATCGGATGAAGCACTTCTCCCACGCGGATTTGACAATTATTTTTTTCATCAGTTATAAATATTGGAATATGCTTTTCTTCAAGAGCATCTTCTTCAATTTTTGGTTCAAGTTTTTCCATAGGTTTTCCGCAACAGATAAGTTCCCCTCCGCCACTTACCATTATTTCAACGATATTGCCGCATATGCTGCATCTGTATAAATCTAATTTATTCATTTTTTCTCCTTAGCATATACAATTTTTCATACACATAAAATATTTACATTAACCATGCGGCTACATTTATAATTAATCTTTCTTTACAAATAAGCAAAATTTATATTTATGTGGTTTAGAATATCATCATGAATGTTTTGCCTGTATCTTTAAATTTCACATCATCAAAGACTATTGATAATTATGATTTAAGTTACTTGTACCAGCAGGAACCTAAACATAAGAAAAATAATAACAAGTTATTGCAGCAGTATACCTTAACAACCGCTGCTTTAGCTGTTTCTGCCGTTATGATTGCTCTGTATAATTTAGGTAGTAAACAAAAATTTCACAGTAATATTGTTGAAGTTCCTGATTTAGCTAAAGGGCTTAATAAAATAAAAGAGCATGAAGATTTTATTGAAGCAATTAAAAGAAAATTTGTGTACCCGATAAAAGCTGCAGATTTGGGCGATAACAAAATTATTAATTCAGATGATTATAAAACAGGCATGATTATAACCGGAAATGATAGGTTAGAATTGAGAAGAATTAGTGATGCTTTAAAAGAGCATTTTGAAATGTTAGGTATTGATACAGTTTTTATTAAACAAAGTATAAAAAAAGAAAAAGACGGTCAAATATATTCAAAGCGCATGAAAAAAAATGAACTTGTTAAGAAGTTTTTTACTGAAGTTGAAAAAGCTAAAGAAAAATATAAAAATACAGGCAAATATACTATAATTTCACTAGGAAGATTTGAAGATTTTACAAGTTTAAAAATTACTAAATCAACACAATCAAAAATAGATGACTTAATAGTAAAAATTAATCAAAAAGATATCCCTGGGGTAATATGGTTTGCATGGACAACTGAGTCAAAATCAATACCCTTATATTTCAATGAACTGCCTATCTTAGTTGCAAAAATGGAGAATTAATCTTTAAGGTATTTAAGTATAGAACCTGCTAAAAAAACTATTGTCTTTCTAACAAAATGAGGGAAAAATGTGGCAGCATTGAATGCTAATCTTTTAATAAAAATTGACAAATTTGAATAATGCTTTAGTTTTATCCCATACCTTTCCGCATTATTAGTAATAAGTTCTAAAGGATAGTCAGATATACTTGATATTACATCTTCATAGCCGGCAACAGTGGCAACTTTGCGATTTTTCAAATGAATCAATGAACATTTCATAAATGGCATATTATATTTTAAAATTAGTTGATACCATTTTAAAATAGGAGAATTATCAATTTTTTCGTACGCTTTTATGTATGTTGAGTATTTATATCCTGCATTTACAAGAGTTTCAGTTAAACCAATTTCATACTTGGTAATAATGCCAATTTTATCTTCTTCATGTCGAATTGTACTCATAAAACTATCAAATAATTCTGTACAAAATACATTTTTTCTAATAACTACAAAATAAGTTTGAATATGAGGACGAATTTTATTATTTTTTTTATTTTTATATCGCCAACCATAAATATTTTTTGTTATACCCCAAAAATCACAATCAGTTTTATCCATTTGCTCAAATATAGAATTTATTGGATAAAAAGGACCAAAACAACTGTCGTTTGCAAAGACTATTTCATCATATTTTGAAAGACTGTTTTTAATATATAGATAGCCTCTTTTGTATGATCCAAAATCGTATTCATTATGTTTCTCATCAATAACACATGCTACAATACCATCAAGTACACTTTTATTAATAACTTGGTTGCATGAAACAAATATAATATCGTCACATACAGTCTTTAGCGCTTTTAAATAATAAATAACATAATCATCAACTATATTATCTTTATCATAATGTGCAAATATAGCTACTCTTTTCATAAAAATATTATAACATATAAAATTTTTATGATATAATATATGTTGCCGTGCTCCACGGGGAATTGCAATCTCTCGACCTGAAGTTTATGCAGGGTGCAGAGCCTGTTGTGAGGGTGTGGTAAGTACATTGGAAAATAGATTTATTGTTGACGTTTAAATGTATGGTGGCGAAAAATATCGAACCGTGTCAGGATGGAAACATAGCAGCACTAAGATAACCTTTTCGGGTATTATATGTTTAAAAATAGATAAATGTATTGGAAAATTTATTTATCTAATTCGATAGACAGTGGCACGGCTTTTTTATTTTAATTCTATGTCTTTTAAATATCTCGGTCTGGCTTTGACTTCTCTGAATACCTGTCCGACATATTCACCGATTAAACCAAGACAAAATAACTGAGTTCCTCCAAACACACATGATAAAATAATTGATGTAGCCCATCCGTTTGGAGAAGTATTCCAAATTAATTTTTCAATAATAGTTTCAACTCCGGCTACAAACCCAAATAATGCCATAATAAAACCTAATACTGCAACTAATCTCAACGGTACAACACTGTAAGACGTAATTCCGTTAAGTGCCAAAGCCATCAAGGACATAAAATTGAATTTTGATTCACCTGCCATTCTAGGTTTAACGTCAAAATTTACATAAGCTGTCTTTAAACCAACTTCATTAAAAAAGCCTCTTAAGAATAAAGATTTTTCAGGATATAATTCCAAAATATCAAGAGCTCTTTTACTTACGAGCCTATAATCAGAATGATTTGGCGGAATTTTAGCACCTAAAATATTCATAGTTTTATAAAACATAAGCGCAGTAGTCTTTTTAAAAAACGAATCTGTTTTACGGTTATTCCTTATACCTGAAACAATATCAGCACCTTTCATATATTCATCTATAAATTTTTCAATCGCCCATTCATCCTGTTGTAAATCTGCGTCTATAGACACAACACAATCACAACCAATATTTCTAACACCTTCTAATCCTGCAATTATTGCCTTTTGGTTTCCAAAATTAGTAATAAATTTCAGTCCTTTTACCCTTTGATCAGAATTATGAAGCTTTTCAATAATATTCCATGTTTTATCCTTTGAACCGTCATCAATCAAATATATATAACTTGAATCTTTTATTTTATTTTTAGAAATTAAATTATCAATAACAACAAATAATTGTTCAACGGTTTTTGCAATACATAATTCTTCGTTATAACATGGAATAATAATTGCAAGTTGTGGAATATCCATAGTGCCTCTCTTATTTTTACTAATTTGCCAAAATCTATATATGTATATTATAATAGATTAAAAATTAAGGCAAGGTTATGGAAAATAAAAAATTTATACTAAATGCAGATGATTTTGGAATGTCAAAAGCTTTTAACAGGGCAGTATTAGAAGGATATCACAATGGATTTTTGACTAGTGCAAGTCTTTGCGCTAACGGAAAAGCATTTAATGCGGCAGTAAACGAGATTATTCCTGAATGCCCAAATTTAGGAATAGGTGTTCATCTTAACATAATAGAAGGTAAATCATTAACAAAATCACCCCTGCTTACTAACAAAAAAGGGCGTTTTAATAATGGCTATCTGCAACTAATACTAAAATCAAACAACGATGAGTTTTTAAAACAAGTTGAATTTGAGTTTCGCACTCAAATAGAAACAGTTATGAATTATACGAAAGTTGATCATATTGATTCTCATGTACATACGCATGCAATTCCAAATATTTTTAAAATTGCTGCGAAACTTGCTAAAGAATACGGTATACCTTGTATAAGAACTCAAGCTGAAGAAATGTATTTTATACCATCAATAAAAAAGCATATATCTTTAAAATACCCACCTAATATTCTAAAAATATTACTTTTAAATTATTTTACTAAAATTAACAGACCTGTAGCAAATGAATTTGGCCTTTTAACCAATGATTATTTAATTGGTGTTGGATACACAGGTATGATGGATGATCAGGCAATTGAATATGGATTAAAAGCTCTTGATGTAGATTGTCTTGCTGAAGCTTTAATTCATCCTTGTAAATATGTTCAAAATACTAAAAATCAGCACTATACAGAATTTTTAATTACGCAAAATAAAGATTTAAAGGATAAAATTGACCGTTTAGGATTTGAACTAACAAACTACAAAGAAATTATCAGAAATAAGTGATAATATGAAGAAAATAATTTATATTTCGATAATTGCAATACTGTTTGTTAGCTTTGTAGCTTTTGAAATTCTCAGGAAATCAAAGGTACCCATATTAAGGGTTAACAATGCATCTTCAGTTGTTGTTGATATAAATAAAAACGGCAAAGAAGATATTGGAGAAGTAATTTGCATACCTGACATCAGAACATTTACGGCTGATCTTTCTGTCAACCAAAAGGAGCTGGAATCTTTACTAAAAATATCTAGAGAAGATGGAATAAAATTAGGCTACTTAACAGACATATTTGCAGAAGATCTTCTATTAGATAAAAAGGTTAGCCTAAAAAATATAAACAAGCGTGACGAAAATTGTACATATGCAGACATACTTATCAACAATGAATCATACAGAAACAAATTGATCCGATCAGGTTTTGGAATTGAAGCTAATAAGACAAACAGCAACTTCTATAATAAGTTAAAATCTGCGCAAAAGCTCAATTTAGTAATTCTTAACCATAAAAGTAATAAATATCATAAATTAGACTGCGAATACGGTTTAGTAGCAAATGACACAATTATAGTACCGTTAAAGTACTTGGATGACGCAAAACCTTGTAAATTTTGTTTTGTCAAACACAAAAATAATAATAAATTACCGCATATAGAAACAGCTTATCCGCTAATAATTTCTAATGGAGACGTTAAACTTTACCTGACAGATTCAACTACCAAACTAAAACCAGATAGAGATTGTACGTCTCCGGTCTGTAAAATGATTAAAGCTCAAATATCAGAGGCTAAAAATAGCATTGATATTGCTTTATATGGCTGGAATAGTGTCCCTCCAATTCTTAGTGAGCTGCAAAAAGCAAAGCAAAGGGGAGTTAAAATAAGAGTAGTTTATGATACAAGCAAGCTAAATTATTACCCTAAAACTGAAGAAATAGTTTCTTTGGCTGACCATAGTGTTCACGATAATTATAAGACATTGATGCATAATAAATTTATTATATTAGATAACAGCACAGTCATCACTGGTTCAATGAATTTTTCGCAAACAGGATTATCTGGATTCAATACAAACTCAATAATATTGATAAAATCTAAAGAAATGGCTGAAATATACAAAAAAGAATTCGAACAAATGATTGCAGGTAAATTTAGCAATAGCAAGGAAACACAAACAATTAAAACAATTAAATTAACACAAACAAAAATTATCCCGCTATTTTCTCCTCAAAATAAAATAATTATAAATCATATTGTTCCGCTAATTATAAATGCCAAATCTTACATATATGTTCCTGCATTTACAATAACGCACAAGCAATTTGCTGAATCTTTAATAAACGCAAAGAAAAGAGGTGTAGATGTAAAAATTGTTGTTGATGCTACAAAGCCTATTGCAAAAAATAGCTTAGTTAAAGATTTGAGAGAACATCAAATTCCTGTAAAGGTCGAAAACTATGCAGGCAAATTACATTCAAAAAGTATTATTATAGATGATAAATACATTGTTATAGGTTCAATGAATTTTACAAACAGCGGTGAAAATTATAATGATGAAAATACGCTTATTATTGAAGATGAAAGACTTGCAAAGTATTATAAAAACTTTTTTATATATTATTGGAATAAGATACCTGATAGATATTTAAAACATAATCCAAATGCTGAGGGTAAACAATCAATTGGTTCATGTCACGACGGTATCGACAACAATTATGACGGAAAAATTGATATAGAAGATAAGCATTGCCGCTAATAATTTGGAATAATTTTTGCTTCTACCTGCTTAAATGATTCGACACTGTTATTTAGGCTTTTTACTAACTCTGCTGAGGTATGTGCGTTATAAAATTTACCGCTTGTTACAAGAGATGTGCATTCTAATTGCGATAAATCATCCTGATTTTCAATGTCAAAGGCTATGACATCGATTTCAACATCTTTTCTGATTTTTATAAGTTCCATAACATATTTGCAAGGACTTTCATCACAATTTTCACCACCATCAGTGAGTAAAATTATATGTTTTTTGCCTAAATAACCTAAAAAATCATTTTTTACAGCTTGTTTTAAGGAATAAGTAATAGGTGTCATTCCTCTTGGTTTCAGGTTTGATAGTGCTGAATTTATATTAAGTGAATTATTTTTTGATAATGGAATAACTAATGAAGATGCCCTACAAGCATCCATTGGAGTAAAACCATTTCTGTGTCCGTATACTCTTAAGCCAACTGATATGTTTGGATTTAATTTAGGTAAAATTGAGCGCATTGTATCAATCATTAACTCAACTTTTCGTTTTGACTCTACATATTCGTTCATGCTATTTGAAAAATCTAGTATAAATAAAATTCTCTCATCTTGTTGATTATCTGATACATCATAATTATTGGACCTATATACATTATAGTTTGAAGCAAATGCCGGCATAGTTATCAAAAATAATAAAATTATAAATTTCATAACTAAATTATAATAAAATTTAATGCATTAACTGACAATAGACATTTATACTCTACAATTGATTATTATTCTTACTTATAATAATATAATTTATATGAATAGCAGAGAATATATAAAACAGACCGAAAAAAGTTTAGTTAAAGAATTTGAAATTATAGAAGATATCAGAGATTTTAATCAAGAAAAGGTATTAAATTCTTTTATTGAAAACAAAGTTGCTCCCGAACATTTCTATACTGTATCAGGATACGGGCATGATGATTTAGGACGAGAAGTTCTTGATAAAGTTTTTGCAGATGTGTTTAAAGCTGAAAAAGCCATTGCAAGAATTCATTTTGCATCAGGAACGCATACTCTTGCTTGCTGTTTGTTTGGTAACCTTAAATACGGTGATAAATTGGTATCCGTTGCAGGAACACCATACGATACAATGCAGGAAGTTATTGGTACGGCAGGCGATGATGAAACTAAAGAGGATTCTTTAATTGGACATGGTATTTTATATGATGAAGTACCTTTAAAAAATGATTCTGATATAGATTTTGAAGCTTTGGAAAGCAAAATTGATGAAACTGTTTCAATGGTCTTAATTCAAAGATCCAAAGGCTATTCAACAAGAAAATCACTTACAATTGATACAATTGGAAAAATTTGTAAAATTGTAAAAGCAAAAAATCCTAATTGTATTTGTTTTGTCGATAATTGCTACGGAGAATTTGTTGACACAAAAGAACCATTAGAGGTCGGTGCAGATTTAATGGCCGGTTCACTAATTAAAAATGCGGGCGGCGGAATAGTTGAAGCAGGTGGTTACGTGGCAGGAAAAGCAAAATATGTTGACAAGACTGCAAACAGATTAACTGCTCCGGGGATAGGTTCTGAAGGTGGAGCAATGTTCAATCAACACAGACTTATTTTTCAGGGACTTTTTATGGCTCCTTCGGTTGTTTGTGATGCAGTTAAAGGTGCTGTACTTGCTGCAAAAATATTTGAAGATCTTGGATTTGACAGCGCACCAAAATATAATGAAAAAAGAACTGATATAATCCAAAATATTACTTTTGGTTCAGCAGAACATTTGGAAAAGTTTTGTCAAACTATTCAAGCATTATCACCCGTAAACGGATATGTTACACCAATCCCTGAATATGTTCCGGGATATGAGGATAAAATTATTATGGCAGGCGGTACGTTTATTGAAGGTTCAACGATTGAATTATCAGCAGACGGTCCGTTAAGACCTCCATACACAGCGTATATGCAAGGTGGACTTACATATTCACATGTAAAAATTGCTTTAAGAAAGTTTATAGAAAAAATAAAACCCAATATATATTAATATTAAGTTTTATTAAGTACAAAATTAACACTGCTAACTAATTCTAAAGAATTGGTATCCCTTATAATTGTTAAGAGTTTGACTAAATGAATTTTGTGTTAGAATATAAATATGCCCCTAAAATGGGTCGGTTTTAGTTAGTATTATAAAAAGGAAGGTTAATATGTCATTACCGAATGTTGCATATTTTTCGATGGAAATCGCAATGGATCAGTCATTAAAGACTTATTCAGGAGGTTTAGGATTTTTAGCAGGTTCTCACATGCTATCTGCCGGCTATTTACAAATGCCTATGGTTGGTGTCACTATGCTTTGGTCATACGGTTATTATGATCAACGTATTGCTCATGACGGTCAGGTAGAAGTTGCATATATCAGAAAATATTATGATTTCTTAAAAGATATTGGAGTATCAACTGATGTTGATATATTTGGCGAAAAAGTAAAAGTTAAAGCATATCTTGTTGAACCGGATTTATTTGGGACTTGTCCCGTATATCTTTTAACAACTGATATTGAAGGTAACAGCGAATGGGCAAGAAGCATTTCTCACAGATTGTATGATGGTAATGAAAGAATAAGAATTGCTCAAGAGACAGTTTTAGGTGTTGCAGGTGTTAGAATTTTGCAGGCTGTAGGATACAATTTCGATGTTATCCACATGAACGAAGGACATGCACTTCCTGCAGCATTTGAATTGTTGAGACAATTCAATGGCGATTTAAATGAAGTTAAAAAGAGAACGGTATTTACAACCCACACTCCGGTTGCAGCAGGCAACGAAGTACATTGGGTAGATACGTTAATGGAAGGCGGCTTCTTTGCTGGTTGTGATCGTCAAACTGCTATTGATCTTGGCGGTGAAAATTTCTCATTGACGGTTGCAGCTTTAAGAATGTCCAGAATCGCAAATGCGGTATCTCAACTGCATGGACTTGTTGCTAATAAAATGTGGGAATGGGTTGAAGGCAGATGTCCTATCAGAGCTATTACTAATGCTGTAAATTTACATTATTGGCAAGATAAACGTATACAAACTGCACAAACATCTTACGACTTGTTATCAGCAAAGCGAGAAATGAAAGCTGAATTGTTTGAGTACGTTGCTAATGTTGCAGGAAAAAGGTTTGATCCTGACGTTTTAACTATTACTTGGGCTAGACGTTTTGCAGACTACAAACGTGCTTGGCTTATTTTAATGGATACAGATAGAATAAACAAATTGTTGGATGCTAACAAAATTCAAATTATTTTTGCAGGTAAATTTCATCCGGATGATATTCAAGGTAAGGATATGTTTAATAAGTTGTTGAATCGTTCACATAGCTTAAGGAATGTTGTAGTATTGCCAGGTTATGAACTTCAACTATCAGGAATGCTAAAAAGAGGTTCTGATATTTGGTTGAATACTCCGCTGAGACCGTTTGAGGCTTCTGGTACATCAGGTATGTCTGCAAATATGAATGGAGCTTTGCATTTGTCAATCTATGACGGTTGGACAGTTGAAGGTACATTTAATGGTATCAATGGTTATACAGTTGAGTATGAAGGTCTGGATGACGAAATGCCTTGGGAAGAACGTCATTGGAAAGATCATGAATGCGTTATGAATATCATAGAAAATGAAATTATTCCGACATACTATGAAAACAAACAAGAATGGGCAAGATTGATGCGTCAGGCAATTAGGACTTCTGAAGCTTACTTTAATTCTGACAGAATGGTTATTGAATATTACAACAGATTGTATAAGCCAATAGCTCATAATGACTCAACTAGAGGTGAAGAAAAAAAAGAAATGAAAATTTCAGAAACTCCTACATTTGATGCTTGGACATTCTCAAACATTAAATAGTGAGAAATTTTATAAATATTTAAAAGGAAGCTAAGATTACAGCTTCCTTTTTTCTTGCTATACAAGTGTTTTCTCATATAATGTAACGAAATGTAAACAAAATAAAATAAAAAATTAAAGTTTTAACCTCAA
>CAMPBE010000052.1 GCA_946636615.1 uncultured bacterium
TATGAAAATAGATTGGAAGTCTAAACAAACTAAAATTACTGCAGGAATTTTGGCCGTTATTTTGGTGCCGATAATTTGGAATCAGGGTAAAACACTTGTTACCGGTGCTATCATGTCATATATGATGTCACAGCCCAAAATTGTTGAAGTTTCAAACCCGATATCAAAAGAAATTTATCCTACATATAGTACTACGGGCCGGATTGAGGCTCAGAAATCTGTAGATGTAATTGCTCGTGTTAGTGGCTGGCTTCAGGAAAGATATTTTCAGGAAGGTGATATTGTCAAAAAAGGTCAAAAATTATTTTTAATCGAGCCTGATGAATACGCTTTAGCAGCAAGAACAGCAAGAGCAAGAGTAAGCGAAAATTCTGCAGTTTATAATAATTCAGAGATAGATCTAAGGCGTGCTGAACAATTATTAAAAGATGATTTGGTCAGCAGAGAATATTATGATAATGCTCTTACTCAGAGAAATAAAAACAGAGCGGCACTAGATGGTGCAGTTTCTGACATGAATAAAGCTAATTTAAATTTGAGCTATACAAATATTACCTCACCAATGGACGGAAGAATTGGTAAGGTAAACGTTTCAGTTGGTAATTACGTTACTCCGTCAACAGGTGTTATTGCTCAAATTTATACAACAAATCCTATGAAAGTTATTTTTCCGATAAAGAGCGGGGATTTTATCGAAATTAAAAAATATTTTAAGGATAATAAAGATAAAAATCCAAGTTATGACAATAGTGTGTCTGTTTTGTTAGGACTTGCGGACGGCTCAACCTATGAAAAAGAAGGAAAAATTGAGTTTGTAGATAACAAAGTTGATGAAAATACCGGTACTGTAACCTTGAGAGCTATCTTTGAAAACCCTGACGAACTCTTATTACCAGGTGATTATGTGAATGTAACAATAAAGGTTAAGCACCCTGAAAAGGTTATGCTTATTCCTCAATCAGCAACAAAAACAGATGTTGGAACGGGGTATTATGTTTGGGTTGTAAAAGACGGAAAAACAGTTAAAAAAGATATTATAGTGAACGAAAACTACGAAAACAATTGGATTGTTGAAAGTGGGCTTGATTATGATGATGTTGTTGTTATGAAAGGTATTCAGGATATTTATAAATCAGGTCAAGCAGTAAAGACAAAGGAATATTCTCCTGAAATAAAAAAAGATAATAAAAAATAACAACATATATAAAAAGGGAAAAGAATGGCAATAGATAAGAAAGATTTGTATTTTTTCATAAAAAAACCTAGATTTGCGGTCGTAATATCTGCATTAATTATGATTGTGGGTATGCTTTCACTATTAGGCTTACAGCAAGAAAAATACCCTAATATTACACCGCCACAGGTTACTGTATCAGCGTATTATCCGGGAGCAAGCGCTGCTGTTATTGAATCATCGGTTGCTTCACTTTTGGAATCTCAGCTTAATGGTGTTAAGGATATGATTTATATGTCCTCAACGAGTTATGACGGAGCTTATAATTTAAATATATATTTTAAAACAGGTACGGATAATGATATAAATCTGATGAACGTCCAAAACAAGCTCCAGCAGGTTCAGGCTTTGCTACCTCAAGAAGTTGCACAACAAGGTTTGACTGCTGAAAATAAAGTCGGTGGCGCCGGTGCTATTATCTTAAATTTGGCATCGGATAATGAATCTTGGAATCAACTTGATTTGACAAACTATGCCAATATATATGTTAAAGATGCTATAAAAAGAATTAATGGGGTGGGGTCTGTTAACGTATTTGGTGCTGATGATTACAGTATGAGAATTTGGCTTGATCCTGCAAAGCTAGCGAGTTACAAAGTTACAACTGCTGAAATAGTGAATGCAATAAGAAATCAAAATGCGCAAATATCAACCGGTGCATTGGGCGATTTGCCAACAAATGCAAATCCGAGTTTAAAATTATCGCTTTTGACAAAAGGTAGATTGCAAACTCCGGAAGAATTTGGAAATATAATTATACGTTCAAATACTGACGGCTCAAAGATAAGATTAAAAGAAATTTCCCGAGTCGAATTGGGGGCTAAATCATATAATATGTTTGGTATTGTTGATGCAAAACCTGCTGCACTTATTCAGGTAATGCCTTTACCGGGTGCGAATACGGTTGAAATTTGTAACAATATTTATAAAACAATTGATGAACTGTCCCAAACTCTCCCTGATTCATTAAAGCTTGATATTATGATGGATAGTTCAACTTTCATTAATGAATCAATGCATGAGGTCGAATTTACAATTCTTTTGACATCATTAATTGTAATTTTGATTATATTTATATTTTTAGCCGATTTTAAAGCAACATTAATTCCTTGTGTAACTATTCCTGTTTCTTTAGTTGGTACATTTATTGCACTAAAAGCTCTTGGAATGTCATTAAATCTTTTGACATTATTTGCTCTAGTCCTTGCAGTTGCAGTCGTTGTAGATGACGCCATTGTTGTAATTGAAAACGTAAAACGACATATTGAAGACGGTAAATCTGCATTAGAGGCAACTCAAATTACAATGGGTGAAGTTGGAGGTTCTCTTGTTGCGATGGCAGCTGTTTTAATGGCGGTATTTGTTCCTATGTGCTTTATGAGTGGTTTATCCGGTACGATGTATAAGCAGTTTGCTGTATGTATTGCGGTATCAATCGCATTTTCTGCGGTTTGTGCGCTTTCTCTTTCGCCGGCAATGTGCTCTATTATATTAAAGCCTTCTGAAAAGAAAGATAAAGAGAAACCGGATTGGTTGAAAATAGCTGAAGAATATTTAAACAAGGGACTCGCTATTTTTAACGATTATTTTGACAAATTAACTAACTACTATATAGATATTGTTAAAAAATTTGTAAAAGATAAAAAATTAACTATAATGACATACGTTGCAATTGTTCTTTTGATGCTAGGATTATTTAAGGTTATTCCTACAGGATTTATTCCTGACGAAGATCAGGGTATGCTTATTTCTGTTGTAACACTTCCTGACGGTGCTTCGTTAAACAGAACAGAAGATGTTTGTGTAAAATTTATACGAGCAATAGAAGGTATAGAAGGTATTGATAAAGAGAGAGTTATCGCTTTTGGTGGTTTTGGACCTTCAAACCAGGCAACTATTGTTATTCAGTTAAAAGAATGGGGAGAAAGAAAGGTAAATCCTGTAAGCTGGATTATTAGAAAAATCCAAGGAAAACAAACCGATCTTTCTCACAATGGCATATTGACAGAGATTTATAATCGTACTGCAGATATAAATGAGGCATCAATATTTACGCTTTCACCACCAGCAATAGATGGCTTGGGTATGGCAGGCGGATTTGAATACCAGCTTATGTCAACAGGTAATGCAAGTGTACAAGATCTTGCTGCATTTGCAAATGATTTTATAGCAAAAGCAAATCAGGATCCTGCATTGCAGAATGTTTATACTCAGTTTCAGGCTAATGTTCCTCAGTATCAGCTTGATATAGATTATGACAAAGTTCTTGCTCAGGGAGTTGATATATCAGAACTCCACAATACATTAGCTTCAACTTTGTCTTATTCATATATTAATGATTTTAATAAATTGGGTAGAGTATTTAAAGTATTTATGCAAGCAGAAGGTGATTACAGAAATAAAATAGAAGATTTGCAAAAAATTTATGTTATGAATACAAAAGGAAAACCTGTTCCTATTATGACAATGATTTCAACGAAACAAACTGTTGGTGCTGTTTCTATCACGAGGTTTAACCAATTCCGTTCAGCGCAAATTCAAGGTTCACCTGCAAACGGTAAATCTTCAGGTGAAGCAATGAATGCAATGGTTAATCTGTCAAAGAAAAATTTGCCACATGATTATACTTTTGCTTGGTCAGGCACTTCTTTGCAGGAAAAAGAATCTTCAGGCCAGACAGGATTAGTTGTAGGTTTTGCGTTATTATTCGTATATTTGTTCTTGGTTGCACTTTATGAAAGCTGGATGATACCTGTTGCAGTACTTTTGATTTCACCTGTTGCGATTGTGGGTGCATTAATCTTTCAGTTAATGATGGGACAAGCTTTGGATTTGTATTCGCAAGTAGGTTTGATTACGCTTATTGGTCTTGCGGCAAAACAGTCTATTTTGATTGTAGAATTTGCAAAAGAAGAACACGAGTCGCATGGATTAACTATTCAGGATGCGGCTATAAAAGCAGCACTTTTAAGATTCAGGGCAATTATGATGACAGAAGCTGCATTTATCTTGGGTATTTTACCTCTGTTATTTGCATCAGGTGCAGGTGCAAACAGTAGAATCTCAGTAGGTTCTACCGTAATTGGAGGTATGATTGTTGCGGCTACTTTGGGTACTGTTTTAACACCTGCATTTTATGTAATAATTCAGGATGTAGTTGACAAGTATTTCAACAAAAAGGAAGAAGAATAGTATGAAAATTGAGAAAAAACAGCTTATAAGTTTGATTATATTATCTTGTTTTGTGTTTGCATCTGCTGATACAGTTCAGGCTTTTTCATTCAAAAAAAATAAAAATAATTCAAAGATAGAGCGTACAACAAAAATAAAAACTGCAAAATATAATAAAATTGAAACAGAGCAACCACCTTATACAAATGATATTCATTCAGTTTTTACGCTTAATGCTTGTATAGAAAATGCTATTAAATATAACCCGTCTATTCGTGCATCAATGTTTAATGAGGAAGTGTATAAGTCAAAAATTGGTCAGGCTTGGGCAAATTATTTCCCTGTAATTAGCGCAGGATTGGATCTTTCAAGAAGTGGCAACAATTATACAGGCGGAGGTCCAGCCGGTGTTGCAATGAGCCAATATATGACGATGGGTTATATTCCAACAGTTTCGGCTGATATGATGTTATTTGACTTCGGAAAAACAAAAGCCACCGCAGATATGGCAAAAAGATTATATGAAGCAACAAAAGAAGATACTAAGGAAAATATTAATATAATAATATATAATATTAAATCTACATATTATAATGTTCTTTTTGCTCAGGCTCAGGTGCACGTTTACGAAGACACTGTTGCAGATTTCCAATTACAATTAGATCAAGCTTGGGGATTTTACCGTTACGGAACGAAACCTAAAATAGATGTTGTTACTGCTGAATATAACCTGGGAAAAGCAAAACTTAATTTGGTAAAAGCAAAAAATATCTTAGATGTTGCAAAAGTTCAGCTATCAAAAATAATGGGTATGCCGGAATACACAAATTACGAACTTTCAGATGAACTTACGCTCAATTTATTTGATATAACAGAAGAAAACGCTTTAAAAACTGCTTTTGATGTGAGACCGGAACTTGTTGCAGCTAAGAAGACTGCTGATGCCGCTAAAATGAATTTAAGAGCAACAAGGAGAGAATTTACACCAAACCTTGGAATTTACGGAAGTTACAGATCCGGGATAGGCAGTGATTATAATCTTCAATCAGCTCAGATAGGTGCAGGATTGAGCTATAATGCTTTAAATATACTAAGAGTTAAAAAACAAATAGATGAGGCAAGAGCACAATATAATAGAGCTACAGCACAATATGAAGATGTTAAGCATGACGTTTATTTTAAAGTCAAAAAGACATATATGGAATTAGAAACAGATAGGGAAGCTATAGTTATTGCCAAACTTGCTCTTGATCAGGCAAAAGAACAATACAGACAGGTTACAGGGCGTTATAAAGCAGGTGTAGGTACTGCAATAGAGCTAAAAGATGGTGAAAACACCTACCTGAATGCTCGTCTTGATTTTTATAACGCAATGCTAAATTATAACAATACTGCAGCTAGTTTGGAACGTGAAATAGGATTACCTATAAAACAAAAAGATGAAAAAGTTATAAATATTTCAGAAGAAGATTTATAAATTTATAGTTTTTTGTGTTTTTTGTTATAATTATTTGTATGGTTGATTTTTCAAAAGAAAAAATTATTGATATTTTATATGATGACAGCCAAAACGATTGGCTTTTTTCTCTTGCAGACAAAACAAGAAAAAAATATGTAGGGAATGAAGTCCATTTGAGAGGTTTGATAGAGTTTTCGAATATCTGTAAATGTCAGTGTAAGTATTGCGGATTGCGAAGTCCGAATAAATCAATCGAAAGATATAGGATAAAACCTGAAGATATAGTGTCTTTTGCTCAAAAAGCGGTCAATATGGGGTACAAAACGGTTGTTCTTCAATCAGGTGAGGATGAATATTATTCCTCAGATGTGATGTGCGATATTATTGAAAAAATTAAAGAAAATGATGTAGCGGTTACTTTGAGTATTGGCGAGAGAAGTTTTGATGATTATAAATCTTTTAAAGAAGCCGGTGCAGACAGATATTTGATACGTATAGAAACCACTGACAGAGAATTGTACAAACAAATGCACCCGAATATGGATTTTAATAACAGGCTTAGATGCCTATCGGATTTAAAAACTTTAGGTTATGAGGTTGGGACGGGCTGTCTTGTTGGGCTTCCAAATCAAACTATAGAATCTTTGGCGGATGATATTTTGTTTTTCAAAGAAATTAATGCGGATATGGTTGGAATTGGCCCTTTTATTGCTCACCAAGAAACTCCCCTGAAAGATGTTCCAAATGGAAATTTTATTTTAGCGTTGAAAGTTATGGCTTTAACAAGAATAATCTTGAAGGACATAAATATTCCGGCAACAACCGCTATGGAGACGCTAAATCCCAACGGTAGAATAATAGCGCTACAAAGCGGAGCCAATGTTGTAATGCCTAATGTTACAACGACAGAATATCGTGCAAAATATGAAATATATCCGAATAAAATTTGTATAAATGAAAATCCTGAGCAGTGTAGAGGTTGTATTGAAGGAAAAATAAAATCAATAGGTAGAACTATAGCCGAAACAAAAGGCTTTCGAGGAAATAGATAATCTTAGACCAACCCCTCTTTCAAAGCTTTTACTGCTGCTTGTGTTCTGTCATCAACAACAAGTTTTTGTATAATATTACACACGTGAGCTTTTGCGGTATGCTCAGAAATTGTTAATTCTTGAGCAATTTCGCTATTTGAAAGCCCGTCTACTACGAGTTTTAAAACTTCATACTCTCTTTGAGTTAAGTTAGCGTGTTGTTCTTTGAACATTGCCCTGGACATTTGTCGAGGGGGAATTACTCCCAAATTTTTATCTCTCAGTATTGGTACAACTTTGGGATCAAGCCACATAGCGCCGTCATAAACTGTTTTTATAACCATTTTTAATGTATCAGTACAAATGTCTTTCAAAGCGTAAGCACAAGCTCCGATGTGTAGAGAATTAAGGACTTCTTGCTCAGAAAGATGCGAGGTTAAAATTATAATTTTTGCATCTTTGTCAAATTCAAGAATTTTTTTAGCTGCTTCAATTCCGCTTATATCAGGCAGACCAATATCCATTAAAACAATGTCAGGTTTTGTAAGTCTGTATTTTTCAACAGCTTCTTTTCCTGTTTCAGCTTCTGCCGAAATTGTAATTTTGTCCTGTTCTTCAAATAATGATTTTAATCCTACGCGTATAAGTTTTTGATCTTCTACAAGTAATACGTTGATAGTCATAGTTATAATCTCCCTGTATTACTTATAAAATTAAATCACCGTCAATTAATCCCTTTTTTATGAACGCCAGATGGTAATATTAATATTTTAAAATTTATAAATAAAATTTGAATAGATAAATATACAAACAAAGAATTTTTTTTTGTCATTGTGAGCAAAGCGAAACAATTCAGCTTATATTAATAAAACGGAAATGAATAATTAATGGCTGGATTCTTTCGGACTTCGTCCTCAGAATGACATGTCTGCAGCAAAACCGGTCATCCCCCCTCCCTTTAGGACTCTGCCGAACAAAATGATTAAATATCATTTTGTGAGAGGTAGGGCTAGGGGGTGGGTGTAATATTTAATATACCTGTATAATACATTAGATTCTTCGGCTAAAGCCTCAGAATGACGTTTTATTTTGACATTTGAGCCTTGTAGAAAAAAATACAAAGAAAACTCCCACTTTTGGTGGGAGAGGATAATTCTCTATTGAGAATTTATAAGAAACCTATTTAATTTTTTGTTCTAGCCTGTCTAGTCTTGCTTTCAAGTCAGCATTTTCTTTTTTAAGCTTTTTATTGTCATCCTGAACTTGTTTCAGGATCTTTCTGTCATTCTGAGCAGAGCGAAGAATCTCTGTAACTTGTTTTTTGAGATCTTTCGTTTCACTCAAGATGACGTTTATTTTTGCGTCAAGCTCTTTCACTGCATTGACCAAGGCATAGAACATATCTTCCATGCGAATTCTCAAGAATCCGTCTTCACCTTTTATAACTGCGTTTGGAAATACTTTTTGCAAATCCTGAGCAATCACGCCAACATGAGGTGTCTTCTTTTCGTCTTTTTTGAACGTGAAGTTGAAAACTTTTAGCTGCTTGATTTTATCAAGGCCGGATTTGTTTTCTGCGCCGACATATTTCAAACGACGGTCGGAATTTGTAAGCTGAAAATGAAATCTGCCAAAGTCATCTATATATTGATTACCACCCGCTTTTGAAGTACATAATGTACCATCAGATTTAATACAATCACCGTATGCAATTTCTTTGTAACCACTTCTTTCAGTCATCATAAAATTAACACGATCTGTACTTAATCCCAACAATGTTGCCTTACCAACGACCAAATTACCGGGGATAAAGACTGTATCGTCTTTCGTACCGATATATACCATGTGATCAGTATTAACACCGTTATCTTCACGCAACATAACAGATAGTGTATAATCATTCTTCACATCCCCATCCGGTCCGGAGCCCGCTCCGATACAGGTAATATTACTGCCTGAGGTAACGCCGCTGCAAGCATTATAACCTATTGCTGTGTTATTAGAACCTGTTGTATTGTTACTAAGTGCAGAAATACCCACAGCGCTGTTAGAATAACCTATCGTATTGTTATAAAGTGCACCATGACCCACAGCGCTGTTAGAATTACCTGTCGTATTTTTAAAAAGTGCACCATAACCCAAAGCGCTGTTAGCAGAACCTTCTGTATTGTTAAAAAGTGCACCATAACCCAAAGCGCTGTTAGCAGAACCTTCAGTATTGTTAAAAAGTGCCTTATAACCCACAGCGCTGTTATTATAACCTGTCGTATTGTTATAAATGGAACGATATCCGACTGCAACATTGGCAGAACCTGTTGAGTTTGATTTTCCCGCAAGAGCACCCTGGCCAAAAGCACTATTACTATGTCCTTCTTTGTTATTTTTCAATGCAGACTGACCAACCGCTGTATTATCACTTGTTGTACTTTGATTTAAAGCAACATATCCAATTGCAACATTTTGGCTACCTGTTTTATTTGACCCAAGCGCTCCACAACCCATTGCGACATTTGTTTTACCTGTTGTATTTGCATGCAATGCTGCATAACCGATACCAATATTGTGTATTCCCGAGGTATTGTTTTCTAATGCTTCCAAACCTATTGCCACACCATGGGTTCCTGTGGTATTATTTTTTAATGCCTTATTACCAATTGCTATATAATCATTACCGTTCACATTATTCAACAGTGCATTTACACCGATTGCTACATTTCTAGAACCTCTTTTATTATTATGCATTGCATTATTGCCAATTGCAATGTTATAAGATCCGGATTCATTTTTCTGCATTGTACCAATACCAATTGCAATATTTTCATCACCTTTATGAGTTACCGTTATAATTTGAGGTTTTTCTTCATCTTCACCCACTTCTTCTGTTATAGTTTCTTCATAATGACCGTTATTATTTAGAGCGCCGTTACCAATTGCTATATTGCTTTCACCCAATGTATTTGTTTGTAAAGCAAAAGTCCCGATTGCAACATTGTTTGAACCTGTTTCGTTTTGGTGTAACGCAGCGTTTCCAATTGCTACATTGCCATTTCCGGCATTTGTTGTCATTACCT
>CAMPBE010000053.1 GCA_946636615.1 uncultured bacterium
GGCTTTTCGGGTTCTTCTGCTGTCTTATCATACGTTGTTTCCAGATGTGCTACCAAATCGTCAAAAGATGATACTGTTGTTCTTTTTTGTTCAGCTTTACCCGTTTTGTCAACTACGATAAAGCTTCCGTTACTTAATGGACCTGATATAGTACATTCCTTACTGTATGTTGATTTATATGCTGCTAAATCTGTTTTTTGAGCATCAGTCAATCCACCTTTGCCGTCAGCACCTTTGGCATCTTTAGATTCTTTTGCAGGGAATATCGCAGACATAATCTGTCCGAAGAAATTCATCACCATTCCGCCGCCCATCAGCAATTTTATAAAATTTGGAACTTCGCCATCATTATGATCGCAGTCGCAATCATATCCGTACCCACATCCTCCGCCAAAGTTATTATTAATAATCGTTCGCGTTGGGGTTCCAAAGACATTACATCCGCCCATATTGCGGAACTGTCCTGCTCTCAAATTGTACGTCAACGGGCGTCTGCCGCCGCCTGACCAGCCTGTAATGTTATAAACACTCATGGCCTGCTCTCCTTATTTTTACTCTCTTATATATATAAAGTATATACACTTTACATAATTGCAGAAAAACTAAATTTCTGTTACAAAAGTTTACAAAATAAATATTATCGGAATATACAAATACACTCCCTTTAGGGGAGGGTCAAAATCTTTGATTTTGGGGTGGGTTTGTATTGCGGGGCTTATGCCGCCCCTGCACCCTTGCAGGTACTTTCTTTTTAGAAAGAAAGTACCCAAAGAACATTTGACCTGTTCCCTCGCTCACATCAATTGTAATTGTTCGAGCCTAAGCGAGCAAACTCACTATGTAAATGTCATTCTGAACTTGTTTCAGAATCTTTTTGCCGTTCAGACAGTGCTCGCTTTGTTGTCCTCTCACAAACATTGATTGTTCGCTCGGTCAAAGGTCAGATTTTTCGTGAGCTTCGCTCACCGCAAAGAACTTATCATCTTAACGTCTTATAGACTTTATAACTTCTAATAATATTTATTATGTAAATTATTATTATATAAGCATAAACTTATATTTCTAATCCTCCGAAAATATCGATAGATGTCACTTCTTTTAATCTGGGATAATTATCAATATTATTTGTTTTTATAAAATCAATAGCTTCGTTTCTCGCCATTTCTAATATTTTTGCATCTCTAACTATGTCTGAAATAATCAAATCCGGCAAGCCGCTCTGCCTTGTCCCTAAAAATTCCCCAGGGCCACGCAATTGCAAATCTTTTTCGGCTATAACAAATCCGTCATTCGTTTGAGTCATTACATTCAATCTTTCTCTTGTCTCTTGGGATTTAGTTGCAGTATACAAAATGCAATACGATTGCAAATCACTTCTTCCAACCCTGCCTCGCAGCTGATGCAGTTGAGAAAGTCCAAATCTTTCAGCATTTTCAATCAACATAACCGTTGCATTAGGAACGTCAACACCTACCTCAACTACAGTTGTAGATACTAAAATATCATATTCACCATTTTTAAAATCAGACATTACCTTATCTTTTTCATCATTTTTCAATTTCCCATGAAGCAAGCCTATTTTAAATTGGGGAAAAACCTCTTTTTGAAGACGTTCTGCCTCAATTGTCGCAGCTTTAGCAGAAAGAGTTTCACTCTCCTCAATAAGAGGATATACAATATAAGCCTGTCTTCCTGACTCTATTTCTTTTTTTATATGTTCATAAACACCTCTGTGTGAAGTTACCAAAGATGTTTTTATAGGCTTTCTACCTTTAGGGAGCTCATCAATAATTGTAAGATCTAAATCGCCATAGACAGTTAAGGCAAGAGTTCTCGGAATTGGAGTTGCAGTCATAGTTAATATTTGAGGGTTTTGCGATTTCTTTTTTAGCACATTCCTTTGTTTTACCCCAAACCTGTGCTGCTCATCCACAACAATTGCACCCAAATTATTAAAATCTACATCTTCTTGAATAAGAGCATGTGTCCCTACTGCAATATTCATTTGACCATTTCTTAAATCTGTTCTGAATTTCTCTCTCACTTTTTTCCCTTGACTGCCGAGGAATAAGCCGACACTAAGCCCCATCGGTGTAAGCCATCTTTGGAGATTATTATAATGTTGTTGCGCAAGAATCTCAGTCGGCGCCATAAAAGCTCCCTGATATCCGTTTTCTACTCCTGCAAGAAGCATAACTGTTGCAACAACAGTTTTTCCACTGCCAACGTCACCTTGCAACAGCCTTGCCATAGGAATGTCCGAATTCAAATCATTCAATATTTCGTTTACAGCTTTTTTCTGACCGTTTGTTAATTCAAAAGGTAAATTATCAATAAATTGTTTAACAAGTCCTTTTTCTGATATTTTTAAAGCAAGAGCATTGTGACTATTATTATTTTCTTCTCTTATTTTTACAAGTTTTAATTGAATTAAAAATAACTCTTCGAAGATCAGCGAAAAACGAGCTTGATTTAAAAGTTCCATTGTTTCAGGGAAATGTATCTGTTCAACCGCAATCTTTTTATCCAAAATACCATATTTTTCCCTTATAAAATCAGGGATTATGTTTTCTATTTCATTTTTGTAAGTTTTAATCGCATTAAAAATAGCCTTTCTAAGAACTTTTATACTCAAATCCTCACATACTGTATAAATCGGGACAATTCTCGCAAGATTAAGATTTGAATTACTATTTTCCAAAAATTCACCTGTCATAATCGAATAATTAGGTTTATCAAAAGTAAGTTTTTTATCATAACTATTCAATTTAACTTTGCCTGAAACCATAATGCCTGCATTCACAGGGAACTGCGCCTTGACCCTCTCCAGCATAAAACGATTTGCTTTAGCCTGAAAGAAGCCTAACTCCATTTGCCCACTTTCATCAATAATTTTAACCTTTATAACACCAAGGTTATTTTTTGAATTAAAAGCTGAAACAGATTTTATGTAACCAAAAACAGTGGTCGTTTCACCCTCTTTCAAATCCTTAATTAAAGTGCGAGCTGAATAATCAATATGTTTTTTAGGAAAATACATAATCAGATCTTGAGCCGTATAAATTCCTAATTTATTTAGCTTATAAGCGATTTTTGGGCCAACCCCTTTCATATACATCACATCAGTATCTTTTGCGGGTTTTAAAGTTCCATTTGGCAAAGGTTGCTCAGTTTTTGGTTTTACTTCGGATTTTATAACTCTTATCAAATTATCTATACTACGCCTGCGTTCATTTACGGAAGCATAAGGATAATGTTCAAAAGCTTCAAGAATAACCGCCCATTTTGGACTTTTTTTAGACAGCTTATAATACTTTCTGGCTTCTTTTTTTATAAAAGAAGAAAAAGTCTGCGATTTTCCATGAATGTCAATATACTTATATTGCATTTCAATTTCTATGGCTTTTTTTAGTTGTTCTATATTATCTATCAATGTTATATTTATTGGGATTCTTCGGCTATTACGTCATTCTGAGCGCAGCGAAGAATCCCATTAAACCGCCTCAGAATGGCAATTAGCTTAGATCTAAAACTTCATAAATATCCATTTTTTTAGCTTTTCCTCTTATTGTAACGTCAGCAATTTTTATAACGTTTACAATATCGCTTACTTTAGAATATGTAGAGCTGCTTATCAACAGATTTGTTTTATAGACTTTATTATATCCCTCAATACGGCTTGCCAAATTTACAGTGTCGCCAATAACCGTATATTCAAGACGTTTTTCCGAGCCAATATTACCAACAAACGCTTCACCCGTGTTAATTCCTATACCTATTTCAATTTTTGGTTTACCTTCTGCCAGCCATTTTTCTCTCAACTGTTCAACTTTTTTTAGCATTTCGCATGCACATTTAACAGCATTTTGAGCGTGGTTAATATCCTGAATAGGTTCCCCAAATATTGCCATAACGGCATCTCCGATAAACTTATTGATTACACCGTTATACTTGGTAATTATAGGTTCCATTTCAGAAAAATACTCATTTAAAATCATTGAAACTTCTTCTGCGGACATCTTTTCACTCATACTTGTAAAACCTCTGATATCAGAGAATAAAACAGTCAAATTTGATTTTTTACCACCCAATTTTATGTCATCAATATTTTGAACAACATTTTTCATAATATCTTGAGACAAATATTTTCCCATCGCATTTTTGATTTTCTCTTTGTTTCTTCCTTCAAGAATAAAACGATAAGAATAACCAAAAATCATTGTTCCTAATTGAACAGCCAAAGGTGTTATTGTATAAGGGATAATATTATTAGCGATAAGCAATATACTAATTAGCAGATACACGATTCCGCAAAAAATTAAAACCAATAATGCAGGTATCAACTGTAAATTACTAATTACTACAAATGTTAAAAATGACAAAAACAAAATAATAAAAATATTCTGCATTACAGATAACGGAATCATAAAATCTTCAGATATCATATTATCTATAATAGTAGCCTGAACATCAGCACCCGGTTGTTTTAAGGAAATCGGAGTTCTCAATGTATCTTCTGCATTCATTGCATTCGCACCAAACACAACTATTTTGTTATCAAATTCAGCAGGAGAAATTAAAGGTTTTTGACCTTTTTTTATCTGTCTGTAAGATTCAATTATATCAATTGCAGAATACTTTTTATGCGTATACAAAGAATCTGCATACGGTTTATGGTATTTAATAAAATGTTTTGTATCATAACTTGTATTCAACACCGGAATCTTCAAGCCTGTTTTATCAACAATAATATATTTATCAGTTAACGTAAATTTGTCTGTATCATTAATAAATAAATAAGTTGCAAGGGATAATGACGGATAATAATTCCCATTATAAAATATAACATCACTTGAAGACCTTAAGACGCCGTCAATAGGATCTGTAATAAAATTTACACTTCCAACATGCTTCAAAGAATCAAAATATGCCTTTGGAAATGGACTTATACTTTTATATATATTATAATTATCTTTATTTTTCGTTCTTAAATCTGTAATTTCATATTTAAATTTTGAATTAAAAACATCGTCAGGAATATACTCCAAATCTTTTTGGGTTGTTTGAAATTTGTATCCGCTTATATATTTTTTTGATTTTTTAACTGAATTAAAAAAATACAAATCGGATTCCGGAGGATTTGCGGTATCTAAATTAGTCACAATAGCATCAAAAACAACAACTCTTGCATTTGTATAATCATTAAAATATTCAAGGGCCTCTCCATATAAAGAACGAGCCCAAGGCCATCTGTAAGTTTCAATAGACTTATTATCAATCATAACAAGTTCTATTTGACCACTACCATGAGGTTTTGCCTTGACAATATTTTTTATAATAAAATCACAAGTTGGATTTTCCCAAAATATAACAGACACGCATGAAATAACAAATACCAGAAAAATATATATTAGCACTGATTTAAAAAAGAAAGCTTTTCCCTTAAATATTTTCATTTTCATATCCCTTTGATTTTATGATATAATAAATTTCAAAAAAAGGATAGTTTATGACAGAAAATTTAATCAAAACAATATCAGAAGAAAAAATCTTTCCTATCATAAGATGCAAAGATGCCAAAAAAACTATTGAAATTGCCAAAGCCCTTTTTGATGGTGGAATTAAAATTACAGAAGTTAACGTCGAAAATCCTTCAATATACAATGCAATAAAAGAAATCAGCTCTTTTATGAATGTTTGTGCAGGAGGTATAATAACATCATTACAGGCAGATACTGCAATAAAAGTAGGAGCTAAGGTCATTTCATCCCCAATATTCTCCATGAATCTTGTCAAATTATCAAAAGATAACGGAATCCCTTATATAGCAGGGACATCTACCGCAAATGAAGCATATTCAGCTTGGAAAGCAAGAATACCTCTTATAAAAATTTATCCTATATCAGCTATGGGTGGTGCTATGTATTTGGAAGATTTATTAAGACCAATGCCGTTTTTAAACATTATGCCATTGGGGAATGTAAAATTAGACGAAGTTAAATCATATATTAATGTTGGAGCTAAAGCCGTAGGCGTCGGTAGAGATTTGTATGACGGTCTTACATTACCCGAAATTACGAACCGGGCAAAGAAAATTATTGAAGATTTAAGGAACTAATATGGATAAAAAGCTTGATATAGTGACTATTGGAGAGAGTCTTGTTGAACTTTCTTCAAACGCAAAATTAGTAAATACAGGATGTCTTTATAAATACTACGGTGGAGATGCCCTAGCTTCCGCAATAGCTGCACTTAGAATGGGCTCAAAAGTAGGTTTTATAACAAGAGTGGGAAATGACCCGTTTAAAGATTATTTGTTGGATAGCTGGCAGGCTGAAGGGTTAGATATTTCTCAAGTTAAATTATCTGAAGAACAAAACGGCATGTATATTATTGCTCGACCAAGTATAGAAGAAAAAGAAATTATATACCATAGAAAGAAAACAGCCCCCTCAAAACTATCACTTGAAGACATAAATCCCGGCTATATAACCAATTCTAAAGTTTTATACGCATCAGGAATTACACAATCACTATCTCCTTCCGCAAACGAAGCTGTTGAATACGCATTTAAGACAGCAAAAAGTAATGGTGTAATCACAGCATACGACCCAAACTACCATCCTGCAATTACAACTGCAGAAACCGCCAAAGAAAACTTTTACAGAATAATACAACATGTTGATATTTTATTTATGAGTACAAAACACGATACTCTAAATATTTTAGACATAGAATCACCTGAAAACATAATAAAAAAGATATGGGATATGGGAGTTCAAACAGTTATACTTAAAAGCATTGATAAAAAGGGATATTATTCAGGATACAACGGCAATATAATATTTACAGATTTCTACACTGACGAATACATAGATACAACCTGTTCCGGCGATGCCTTTAACGGCGGATTTCTACACGCCCTGACTCACAGTTTCAACCACCAAGAAGCTGTATATTTTGCATCTATAGTTGCAGGGTTGCAAGCTAAAGGAATTGGAGCTATAAAATCTATACCAAATAAAGAAGATGTTTACTCTTTATACAGAGGTAAAAATGTCTAAAATTGTTATATCAGGATATTACGGATACAAAAATTATGGAGATGAAGCAATCCTGTCTGTTCTGACAGAGCACTTAAAATCATTAGACTGTAAAATCACAGTTTTATCAGGAGATGTTGAATATACAAAAAGCAAAAATCATATAAACGCTATAAACAGATTTGATATAAGAGAAGTAGCCCGTACAATCAAAAATTCAGATATATTGATTTCCGGTGGTGGAAGTCTACTACAAGATGCAACAAGCCTAAAAAGTATTATTTACTACCTGTTTATAATTGCACTTGGAATTTTGTTTAATAAAAAAGTAATCATATTTGCTCAAGGTATAGGCCCTATAAATAACACCTTTGCAAAATTAATGACAAAATTCTTACTAAAACAATGCTATTATATTTCTGTAAGAGATAAAAAAAGTTTTGATTTACTAAAAAATTGGGATATACCATCAGAAATAGTCCCGGATCCTATATACTCTATTAAAATTGATAACATAGAGAAAAATAATAACATAGGGGTACAATTAAGAGAGTTTAAAACAGTAAACAAACAATTACTCCAAAAACTTGCATTTCTGATTAATTCAAAGTTCAGTGACAGAAAAATTGAAATTTTTTCTCTGCAAAAAGAACTAGACTACAACATTTGCAAAGATTTTGAGCAACTTTTACATTCAATCAATCCTGATATAAAAACAGAAATTATTACAGATGACATAACAGATAAGCTTAAGAATTTAGAATACTTTATAGGAATGCGCTTCCATTCCATTTTAGTTGCGCTAAAATCAGGAGTAAAAACCTGTGCCATCAATTATGACATTAAAGTAGAACAATTGGCTAAAGAGAATAATATTCCAATTATATCTATGAACGCAGATGAAAATTTTGAAGAAATTTATAACAAACTACAAAAATTAAACCCACATGACATAATGCAGATTGCAAACTCTAAAACATTTGATTGGTCAAAATATGATGAATTACTATCTTTAAACTAGCTTTCGCTTGTTCCAACTATCCATTTTCTAAATGCAGTCATTCTTTTTATTATCTTGTTGTTTGATGCATCACCAAGCGCCTCAGACCAAACATTATATTCTTTCTGTGTAATAACATTGTCAGGTTTAATATTATCCTTAGATGAAGCTTCCGGATCAGATGCAAATGCTCCATTAACTGCTGCAAGTTCTGTCCAATCCAATTTTTCATCATTATTTAAATCAATTTTTGAAAATGCTCGTTTTGCAACAGCTGCATCATATCCCGATTTTGTTTTTTCATTTTTTACATATTCTTCCAAACTTACATAGCCATCTTCATCACTATCTAAATTTGCGACAACATTTTGACCTTTTTCAATTAAACCTTTTTTTATTGACTCGTCATCATCATTTTCACTTATTTTTACTTGTTTTATTTTCTTCAAGCCAAGAGCATCAGTTTTAAGGTCATACTCAGCACCTTCAGAGCTATCGCCTTCACCATCTTTTAACTTTGTACCCTTAAAATCAACCTTTGTATCATCCCAAGTGTCAGTTTCAGTTTCAGTTTCAGCATCAGTAACAGTAGTTGTATCTATCAAATTTGAATATGGATTATTTAAATTAAAATTTTGCAAATAAGGGTTATTAGCAACAGACGGATACTGATATAAACCAACTTGCTGCATTTGTGCGGCATTAATCATATTTTGCTGCATACCAAGCATAAATCCGTATTGGTAACCTGTATTGGCTGCCATAGATGTTGGACAGCAGCATGAGCATCCAATACCCCCCAATCCAAATAATGATCCACCCATACCCATCATCATGGGGTTCATCATAGAATACATCATTGGGTTCATCATATTATATTTAGAAGAACCACAACCAAATATACTACTTTTATCATTAAGGGTATCAATAAACATACCGGTAATACCAGCACCCATTGCTGTAGTGCCGGCAACTTGTATTCCTTTGCCAACTGCGTTTCCGTTTTTATTCCACCAGTTGCCAACTTTTTGGAAAAATGAAGTTTTTGCTGTATTATTATCTATGCCCATAACTTTATACTCTTTTTAACAACATCCGAATATCGAACCGTTCATACCCATCATCATGGGATTCATCATCATTGGATTTGTCAACATGGGGTTCATCATACTGTAAGGAGAACAACATCCGCCGAATGAGCTACAACCACCCATACCCATCATCATCGGGTTCATCATGCCAGAACAACCACATCCAAATATACTTGAATCAGGCTTATTCATAGCATCAATAAACATACCGGTCATTCCAATACCCATTGCTGCAGTACCTGCAATTTGCATACCCTTGCCAACTGAGTTTCCGTTTTTATTGAACCAATTGCCAACTTTTTTAAAGAATGATGTATTTTGTGTGTTTGTACTCTCTACGCCCATGGTTATACTCTCACGTTATATACTATATATATAAAGAATATAGCATATGTTTTTTTGATATAATTTATGTTTTTGTTACAAATATTTACAAAAAATAATTTTTAATCTTATAAAATTTAGTCCTGCGAGTGAAAGAATGCACAAAAAAAGACTTACATATTTGTAAGTCCTTTTTAATTGCCCTGGGCCAGACTTGTGCGGGATTGCCCAAGAGAGCATTAAGCTCGATTGGCTGCAAGACCACATGCCGGATGTTTTTCAAACATCCGGTAAACCGCAGGACTTAATAAGAGATAACTCGAATTTAGTCCTGCGTGTGAAAGAATGCACAAAAAAAGACACACAACATAGTATGCCTTTTTAATTGCCCTGGGCCAGACTTGAACTGGCACTGGATTTAACTCCAACCGGATTTTAAGTCCGACGCGTCTACCGATTCCGCCACCAGGGCTT
>CAMPBE010000054.1 GCA_946636615.1 uncultured bacterium
ATCATGCCTTCCGCAGCTATGTCGTTTGTAACTTTTCCGTCCTTATTAAAATAATAAAAATTCATAACACACACAGAAATCTTTTTACCGGTCGGCTTAATCCCCATAAATTCACCGTCATGAGTCCCTGTTAAATTCCACATTACTGCAACTTTATCTTCGTCTGCAACCATATCTTTTATATGCCACTGAACATCAGAAAACCCACTTCTCATCCAATGCACAACAGACAAATAACCCTTGCCGCCATACAAAGGTTCGGGACTTGCCGGAGTAAAAAATGACGCATCACCTGCAACAAGTTCTTCTGCCAATTTTTCATTTGCAGAATTTATCATAGTTTCAAATTTTTTCATTAATTCTTTATTGCGTTCAATTAAATTCATAAATAACTCCTTTTTATTAAAAATGGGGCAAAAGCCCCTTAGTTATTTTAGCATAAATCTGCATCACCAAACCCAAATTGTTCTAAAGAGTTTGCTTTAGCCTGAACACAAATATACTGCAAATCAGTTTTTGATTCCATTGTTCTGACTGCATCAGGCAAAACTTTTACGCAAGAACCTTCCTTAACCTTAATAACTTCGCCGTCAAGAGTCATTTCGCCTTCGCCTTTCAAGAAAATATAAATTTCTTCATTTTGTCTGTGTTTGTGATTAAACGGCAGTTTAATTCCTGCAGGCATAGCACTTACAGAAATCTCACAACTTGTCAATCCTAACAAATCGTGTAAAAAGGCTTTACCGTTTTCATAATTTTTTCCTAATTCTGCTAAATTACCTACTTCTAAATTTTTAAAGTTTGCCATAAATTTCTCCTTTTGTTTGATATCTAACTATTTGTTCAAAAAATTTTTATATCACTTTTTCTAAAAGTTTTTGCAGTGTGTCTGCTTCTTTGTCTGACAGATTTTTGTATAGAATTTCGTTTAAATCATCAGAAATTTTCTTAAATACAGGTTTAAAAGCCTCACCTTTTTTAGTCAAATTAATATAAGTACATCTGCCATCGTCACCATTTGTTTCTCTTTTTACATAACCGAGTTTTTCAAGCTTGTTAACAAGCACTGTAACAGTAGGTTTTGTGCGGTGGATTTTTTCCGCAATGTCTTTCATTGTGATTCTGCCGTTCAAATACAAAGTGATTAAAATATCGCCATGACTTGGTGCAAGTTCTGATGCATTATTCTCCTTCAATCCGTCAATAATAAATTTATTACCTTTTTCATGAATTTTTGATATTAGTGACAATAAATTTCTCATAAGTTTATTATAGTTAGATATCTAACTATTGTCAAATATCTTCTTTAAACGGGTAATTATATGCTATCTTGACGGTTTGTAAATTTCTTTACCGTTATTCACGTAGTTGTGAAGCTCTTGCTCACCCAACTCAGGTTCTATATTTCCGTAAACTATAATTCCGCGTTTTTTAAATTCTTTGAACCAATGCGGCTTAAATCCTTCATCAAACCCTGTAATGTTTTCTACAGATTTCGACGGGACACCGTAATAAATCTCCTTAATTTCTGACCACATAATCCCACCAAGACACATTATACAAGGTTCCGCCGTTACATAAAGTCTTAAGTTATACGGTGAAATCGTATGTGTCAAGTTTTTGTTCAGCAGCTTTTATTGCATTCATTTCAGCATGATTATTGGAGCATTTTTCATTAACAACAGAATTTGCCACTTTTACGACAAGATTACCTTTTTCATCATAAATTGCAGCAACAAAAGGACCTGAGCCTTTAGACGTAAAGGATTGCATATCTTTTTGCAAATCTGTTATAATTTCTGTTGCAATTTTAACTTTGTTATTATCAATTTTTTCATTGGATATAACTTTTGCATTTACACATGTTGCAAAACAAAGTGACAAAATTGATAAAATAATAATTTTTTTCATATAAACTCCTTTTTTAAAATTGATATATTTTTTGGAAATCAATTTCAACTGTCTTTATTTCCTGTTTCTGCGCTTTGAGTTCTTTCATATAAGCTTTTTTCATAGCCAAAAATGTTTTTTCTTCCGGTGTTTTTTTTGAAAATGCCTTATATAGTCTGTATTTTAAGCTATTTTTTAACACTTGCATACCAACTTGAAAAGGAATTCCGCTTATTTTCATTTTTGGAATAGATTTGTATGTATCAAAATCTTCTGTTCCAATTTTCGCAAGTTGTTTTTCCGCATTTCTGGCTGCTTTAAAATTTCCTGTTACTACGTTCATCATGACATATTTTTCATAATTAAACATTTCATTAACTTTTTGTAATTTTTGATATGTTTCTGATTTTTTCTTAGCATCAGCAATGGCAAAATCAGCCATTTCTTCAAAATTTTGCTTATTTTTCTTCACAATATATGCATTTGCGTTTTCAACATTAGTTGACAAAGTAATCGTTTTTTTACTTTTGCTTTGTTCCACAAATAAATCAAACGGCATATCTTTTATTTTTTGCTCTAATGCAGATTTATGAAGATTAAAAAGACTAACCTGAGATTTACTTATCTTATTTTTTAATACAATTTTTCCCGTAAAATTCGATTGATCGGAAACTGAATTAATTTTCATAAAATAATCCTTCTAACAAAATTCTGTATAAATAATAGCATAAAATAATTTATAAATTATATGATATAATTCACTTATGAAAACTAAGATTTTATATTGCATTGTATTTATATTGACAATTTTTTCTATTATCTCATATGTACTTATAAATAAAAAAGAAGCTGTTGCAATAATCGGAGCAATGGATGTTGAAATTGAAGAAATCGCAGCCAACCTTTCAAACACAGATTATAAACAACAAAATAGCTTTGAAATTGTCACAGGAAATCTTGGCAAATACAAGATTGTTTTGTCAAAATCAGGTGTCGGAAAAGTAGCCTCTGCCACCACAACTCAGTTTATTATTGATAAATATAAACCGATATATATAATAAATATTGGTATTGCAGGTAGTTTATCTCCTGAATTAAAGGCTGGAGATACCCTTATTGGAGAAAAAATGGTTCAACACGATTTTGATGTTACTGCATTTGGAAACCCGAAAGGTTACATAGATAATGGCATAGAGCCTAACAAACCTACAATATTTTATTCTGACAAAAAACTTATTGATAAATTTTTAGCAAATAATACTCTAAAACATGGAACAATAGCAACAGGCGATATATTTGTTACTGATAAAAAACTTAAAAACAATATAAATAAAGAATTTAGTGCAAATGCTATAGATATGGAAAGTGCTGCAATAGCACAAACTGCTCAAAGGAATAATGTTCCTGTTATTGTGCTCAGAACAATTTCTGACGGATTAGACGGCACAACAGATGAATATAAGCAAAATAAACAAAATATTGCAAAAAAACCTGCGCAAATTACAGTTAAAACCTTAAAATCTGATAAATAGATTAACAGGTCGGATTTACCAATCCGACGTATAATGTTTGTTTACATAATATGTAGTGTGGGCAAAACGAAGTGTGCCCACAAAATTGTTATTCGTAAAAAATGTGGGCACAAAAAGCACGATTTGATAAAATCGAAGCAAAGTTGAAATAAACCAAACTCTATTCCCTCTCCCTAAGAGGGGAGGTAGAAATGGGGGTGGGTGAATCAAATCCTCCCTAATTAGGGAAGATTTGATTCTTATTGTTGGCATAATAAAGCTAACCTGCTATTTTTACGTTTTTCAATATAATATTAAATTAGCAGTTGCAAGAAAATATTTTCATGATATTATAATTTAGTAAGCCCTGGTAGCTCAGCTGGATAGAGCAACCGCCTTCTAAGCGGTAGGTCATGCGTTCGAATCGCATCCAGGGTATTTTTTAATCAATAGTGTAAATTACAAAGTAAGCGTCAGCTTACTTTTAAAGTATAATCGGAAGGATTAAAATTATGCTAACCGGAAATCAAATCAGAAAATTATATTTGGATTATTTTAAAGATAAACATCAACATACAGTTGTTGAAAGTTCTAGCCTCGTGCCTGACAACCCGACAGTATTGCTCACAACTGCAGGCATGTTACAGTTTTTGCCGATATTTTTAGGTATTATAAAATCCCCATACGACCCTGCCCGTGCTACATCTTGCCAAAAATGTGCAAGAGCAGGCGGTAAAGATTCTGATATCGAAAACGTAGGACGCACTCCACGCCACCATACATTCTTTGAAATGTTAGGTAATTTCTCTTTTGGTGATTATTATAAAAAAGAAATTATACCTTGGGCATGGGAATTTGTTACAGAAGTTTTGAAACTAGATAAAGACAGACTATGGATTACTATTTTCGAAACAGATGACGAAGCTTATGAAATCTGGAGAAGCGTCGGGGTTCCGGCTGAAAGAATTAAACGCAAAGGCAAAAAAGATAATTTCTGGGGACCTCCAGGGGCTTCAGGTTCCTGTGGACCATGTTCTGAAATCCATTACGATTTAGGTGAACAATATTCTTGCGGACACCCGAATTGCGGTATTGATACTTGCGAATGCGACAGATGGGTTGAAATTTGGAACCTTGTATTCACAGAACTATATCAAGACGAAGAAGGAAACCAATCACCTTTGGAATCCAAAAACGTTGATACAGGTATGGGTTTAGAAAGAATTACCATGGTTTGTCAAGGTGTTGCATCAACCTTTGAAACAGATCTTTTGAAACCTATTATGGATAAAGTTTCTGAGATGAGTGGAGTACCTTACAAAAGATCAGAAAAAACTGACATTTCGCTTCGTATAATAACAGACCATGCAAGATGTGTAACTTTCTTGATTTCTGATGGTGTAATCCCGGGAAATGAAGGAAGAAGCTATGTATTGAGAATGATTCTTCGCCGTGCATTACGTCACGGAAAAATCTTGGGCATGGAATTGCCGTTCTTGTACAAACTTGTTGATACTGTAATCGAAAATTACGGTGAAGCATATCCTGATTTAATCAAAAATAGGACAAAAATTATTGATACAATTAAAAAAGAAGAAGAACGTTTTGCCCAAACCCTCGACAGAGGCTACAAAATGTTATCTGAATTCATTTATGACAAAAAAGATATCGACGGTGAAAGCGCATTCAGACTTTATGACACATTCGGATTTCCTCTTGAATTGACAAAAGAAATTGCTGAAGAAAATGGTCTTAAAGTTGATGAAGACGGATATAAAAAAGCTATGCAGGAACAAAAAGACAGAGCGAAAGCTGCAACTGCCAAAATAAGCGTAACAGGCGATATTAAATACGCAAAAGTTGAAAATGAAGTCGGTTCAACTGAATTTGTTGGCTATAGTGAAAACGAATGCGATGCAAAAATTCTTGCAACTATTGATGGGGATGGATATGTTGATATCGTTCTTGACAAAACTCCTTTCTACGCAGAATGCGGCGGACAGGTTGGTGACTCGGGATTTTTAGAAAATGAAAATCTGAAAGCTGAAGTTTTGACAACATTCAAAGTTAACAAACTTTTTGTTCATCGTGCAAATATTTTGAACGGCGATATTACAATTGGTGAAACTGTTCATGCAAAAATTGATGTTGAAAGACGTGAAGAAATCAGACTTCACCACTCATCAGCTCATTTATTACAAGCTGCATTAATAAAAGTCTTGGGCAGGGAAGTTCATCAAGCAGGTTCTCAAGTCGAACCCAACAGAATGAGATTTGACTTTACATTCTCTCGTGCAATGACACCTGATGAAATTTCTAAAACAGAAGATATTGTAAACAAATGGATTTCAAAAGGTTTGCCTGTAATTACCCAAGAAATGGATATTGAACAGGCAAAATTGACAGGTGCAATGGCATTGTTTGGTGAAAAATATGATGATGTTGTACGTGTTGTCTCCATGGGTGAAGGCGAAAATTGTGTATCTAAAGAATTTTGTGCAGGTACACATGCCAGAAATACCAGAGATTTGAGATTGTTCAAAATTGTTTCGGAAGGTGCAATTGCGGCAGGTACAAGACGTATTGAAGTTGTTGTATCATCAGCAGCTTTCGAATTTATGAACGCTAAAGTCAAAGAATTGGATAAACTATCTTTGATGTTCAAAGCCCATACAGAAGAGGTTGTTGAACGTGTAGAAAAATTGCAGGAAGAAAATAAAGAATTGAGCAAAAAAGTAGAAAAACTTGAAGAAGAAAATTCTCGTGCTAAATTCGCTTCGTTTGTTTCACGTGCTCAAGAAATTATGGGCGGAAAACTCTTTATTTCAAAAGTTTTGGATATAAATCCGCTTGCAATAAAAGTTGGTGTTGAATTTTTATCTAAAAAATTAGGTGACAGCGTTATTGTCATTGCAAACAGTAGAACCGTTGTTGCAAAAGTTTCTGAAAACTTTGTAAAACGAGGCATTCAGGCAGGACAAATCGTTAGTGAAATCGCCAGAGCAACCGGTGCAAACGGCGGAGGCCGTCCAAACTTTGCTCAAGGCGGTATTAAAGATGCATCTAAACTTGATGCAGTCTTAGCAAAAATAGAAGAAGATATTAAGACTGTAAAAGTTTAATATTGACAGTCTTGAAAAATAAAAAAAATACGTTATAATAAAGATATAGGGGGAAGCCCTAAAAAAATACGACTTTTTTAGAGCTTCGCTTAGTACCCTACAATTGTTGGATAGCCAGCATTAATCTGGCAAAAAGCTCTAGTATAACTAGGGCTTTTATTATTGTTGTCAATAAATCAACAATCATAGTTTTACCCTCCTTTCTGTTCATTACCTTAGTACTCGTGTGACAGCGGAGAGTGTGTACTACCCTGTATAAATTATAAAATAGCTTTTATAAAAATGCAATATTATTAAAATATTAAAATAGCAGATAAATATTATGGACAAAACCTGATTTGTCCATTATTTTTGTAAATAAACTGAATTAAACTTGTTCATCAGGTACTTCAACAATAATGTCTTTGACACTGCAGCCGAAAAATTTTGCAATTCTTTCCAACGTGCTGAGTTTCATGTCTACATGCTCACCTTTTGTAAGTTTGGTTACAGTTGCAGGACTAAGACCGGTATGCTCAGATATTTCTTTTCTGGAAAATTTTTTCTTCCATTTAATGTTATACAAATTAATAATAATCATACTAGAAGTATATTTTTATTTATTCTATAAGTCATAAAAGATTTGACATTATACTAAAAAGATAATACAATATCCTTACCGAAATATTTATTTACGGAAAAGGAAATACAAAATGGACGAAGACAAAGAAGTAAATGTTGGTGATAGCGAGGATTTAGCTGCAGAATTGGAGTTTAAACTTACTGATATGTTATCATTTACAAAACTTCTTGCAAATTCAACCTGTCACACTGTAGATTTTGAATTAGACAAAGAAGACGTAAATAAATTTGCTCTCACAATGCATGACAAGTTATTGGCCGCTATATTTACCGTTCAAAAATTAAGAATATCCATTGAAAACAATATTGAAAATTTGTAAAAAGTACTTTTGATTTTCTTGCTGAATGTTTATTATACTGATATAATTTTCTCAAAAGGGGGATATGAAATGACAGTATTGAAAATTGAGAGATTGGAACATAACAAATTTTTACCTGAATATAAAACTGAGGGTGCTGCAGGAATGGATTTGTGCGCAGCGATATCAGAACCGATAACATTAAAACCGTTAGAGAGAACATTAGTTCCTACAGGCATAAAAATTGAACTTGAACACGGATATGAAGCTCAAATAAGACCTCGTTCCGGCCTGTCTATCAAACACGGAATTACGCTTATCAACTGTGTTGGAACTGTGGATGAAGATTACAGAGGAGAAGTTTGCGTTGGTTTGGTAAATCTTTCAAATGATGAATACACTATTCAGCCTGATGAAAGAATTGCGCAAATGGTTATTGCAAGAGTTGAACAGGCAGAAATAAAAGTTGCTGTTGAATTAACGGAAACAGCACGTGGTGCAGGCGGATTTGGTTCTACAGGTAAATAGTGAGGTGCAAAATGAGTGAAGATTGTATTTTTTGTAAGATAATTAGCGGTGCTTTTAATACCGAATTTGTATTGGAGAATGAATATGCGGTAGTTTTTAATGATATAAACCCGAAAGCACCTGTACATATGCTTGTTGTACCAAAAGTTCATGTTGCTTCTTTAAACGAACTTGAAGATAAAAAACTTATGGGTGAACTTTTGCAGACAGTAAAAGATGCTGCAAAAAAAGTTGGTTTAAAGTCTTATAAAACACTTATAAATACAGGCAAAGAAGCAGGTCAGGAAGTTTTTCACCTGCATTTACATATATTAGGAGATAAAAATTAATGAAAGAACAAGGTTTAGAAAACGGATATTATCACGAAATTACCCCCGGCGGATACGGGATTTCAATAAAAGCAGGAAAAGTTTTGTTTTCAAAGCAATCACCATTTCAAAAAGTTGAAGTTTTTGAAACAGAATCAGATTTGGGCAGAGTTTTAACACTTGATGATTTAATGATGACTACAGAAGGCGATGAATATCATTATCACGAAATGATTGCACATATTCCTATGATGCAGCATAAAAATCCAGAAACTGTTCTTGTAATAGGCGGTGGCGATGGCGGTACAGTCAGAGAAGTTTTGAAACACAAAACCGTTAAAAAAGTTATTCTTGCAGAAATTGACGGAATGGTTATTGATGCTTGCAAAGAATTTTTACCAACAATTTCCTGCGGTTTGTCTGACCCTAGAGTCGAAATTCAAGTTGTTGATGCTATAGACTTTATTAAAGACAAAAAGAATGAATACGATATCGTATTGATTGACTCAACAGATCCTATGGGACCCGGAGAAGGCTTGTTTACCGATGAATTTTATACAAACGTTAAAAATTCGCTTAAAGACGGTGGCATTATGGTTGCACAATCAGAAAGCCCATTTACAAACAAAAAAGAGATTAAAAAAATGTATGAGCAGTTAAAAAGAGTTTTTTCAATATGCTCAACATACACATCAAACATTCCTACATACCCGGGTGGTTATTGGGCTTGGGCATTTTGTTCAAAAGATGTAAAACCGCTTTCTTATTTTGCAGAAGATAGATACGATGATATAGTAAAAACCTGCAAGATATACAACAGAGATTATCACAATGCTCGTTTTGCATTACCAAATTATTTGAAAGAAATTTTATAAAAAATCGGGTTAAATCCCGATTTTTTTTATTATATAAACCAATGCAACAAAATTATAATTTTGTTGCAAAATACCCTCCCTAATAGGACTCTGCCGAAAAAAA
>CAMPBE010000055.1 GCA_946636615.1 uncultured bacterium
AAGAAAAAGCTGAATAATTAAAATTGAAAGTGAGAAGTGAAAAGTCTTTTAAAATTGACTTTTCACATTCCACATTCACATCTAATTTATACAAAATATTTGAACAGGGAGAGACTGTGTAATGGCAAGAATAGCAATAGATGCGATGGGTGGAGATTATGCACCGAAAAATATAGTTGAAGGCTCTTTGTGGGCAGCAATGGAGTACGGTGTAGCATTGGAGCTAGTTGGCAGACAGGATGATATTCAACAAGAATTGGATAGAATAAAGTCTGTCGGATATATCTTGTCAGATTGCGGAACTAAAGGTCATAAAAGAAAAATTAAAATAGATTTGGATAAGATTGATTATACAATCACCCATGCTTCAGAAGTTATCGGAATGGGTGAGGCTGTAGGTCAATCAATTCGCCGTAAAAAAGATTCGTCAATAGTAGCTTCAGTAAATGCAGTTGCCCAAGGAAGATGCGAAGCTGTTGTATCTGCAGGCTCAACAGGTGCAGCAATGGCTGCGAGCCTATTTGGGTTGGGCAGAATTTCAGGTATTACAAGACCCGCAATTGCCGTATTACTTCCTACAACAAAACAACCTTTAGTATTAATTGATGGCGGCGCAAACAGTGATTGTACACCGGGTATGCTCACTCAATTTGCAGAGATGGGTGTAGCTTATGCAAAACTGAGTTTGGGTATTGAAAATCCAAAATTAGGTATCTTAAGTATCGGTGAAGAAGAAGGCAAGGGTAACGAACTTGTAAAAGAAACTTATCCTCTGTTAAAACAAATGCATGAAGAAAAAAGATTTGATTTCGTTGGTAATATTGAAGGTAAAGAAGTTTTCAAAAACAAAGCTGATGTTATAGTTGCAGACGGCTTTGCAGGAAATATTGTTCTTAAAGTCACTGAAAGTACTGCATCAATGCTTTTGAAAATGATTAGAAATGAATTCAAATCAGATATTATCGGTTCTATTATAGGCCTTATGGCTAAACCTTTTTTACGCAGAATTTTAAAAAGAATTAATTGGGAAGTATATGGCGGAATGCTATTGTTAGGTGTAAATGGAATTTCTGTTATTGCACACGGCAGAAGTTCTGCATATGCAATGAAAAATGCCGTTGGAGCAGCAGTAAGAGTATTAAACAAAGATATTAATTCAAAAATATCAGAAAGTATTAACAGATAATGACAAATTTAAAACCTATAAGAATTGCAGGAGTTGGCTATAGCATACCTGATACAGTTATTACAAATGATGATTTAACAAAACTGTATGAAACTTCTGATGAATGGATTTATACTCGTACAGGAATAAAAGAAAGAAGAATTGTATCCGGTAATGAAGATGCTATAGATTTAGGCGAAAAAGCTGCAAGGAACGCTATTGAAAAATCCGGAATTGCCCCTGAAGATATAGATATGATTATTGCAGCATCTACAGCTCCGATTGAATTGTATTCTATGGGTTGCCAAATTCATAAACGATTAGGTATAAAAAAACAAATTCCTGCATTTGATATTGCTGCAGCTTGTACCGGCCTTATATATGGCTTAAGTATTGCAAAAAGTTTTATTGCATCTGGTATGTACAAAAATATTTTGATTGTTGCAACAGATAATAATTCAAAACTTTTGGATTGGACAGACAGGGGTACTTCTATTTTGTTTGGTGATGGTGCAGGCGCTATGGTTGTAACTGAAGCAGAAGATGGTATTGATGATATTATCTCTATCGATATAAAATCTGACGGAAATTACGATCATTTAATAAGTTTAAGATTTGACGGTGAAAATTGTCCGCTTGTTAAACCAAATGATATACATGACAGTAAAATACATATGAATGGCAAGGGTGTATATGCTTTTGTTGCAAAAATTCTTCCTAAATATGTTGAAGAATTACTCCAAAATTCCGGTATGACATCTGATGATATCGATTACTTAATTCCTCATCAGGCAAATATTAGGATTATTCAAGCTGTACAAGAGAGATTGGGCATGCCTGAAGAAAAAGTTGTTACAAACATAAAATATTACGGCAACACATCTGCGGCATCTATTCCTATTGCTCTGGCTGAAGGGGTTGAAAAAGGTAATGTTAAACTTGGTTCAACTGCAATTCTTTGCGGATTTGGCGCAGGAATGACATGGGGTGGTGCAATAATAAGATTGCGTGAAGGTATTTGCTAATTTTATTTTAAACTTTCAAATGCAAAATTGTTTTTGTACAAATTATCTATTAATTTAGCTATATCTTCTTTTGATTTGTCTTCCAAATCTGATTTCATATATTTATAATTATCGTAAGAACGGGTATATTTTAAAGCATCTGATGAACTATTTTCAATAGTTTTATTAAAAGTATTTGTCACTTCATTTGTAATCGGGTCTATATTTTTAATAATACTAACAGATCTGCCATCTCTTTTATATATAGAGACTTTTATTATTTTTCCTGTACTAATATCATATTCCTGAATAGATGATATTTTAGATTCATCTTTCACATTGAAATTAATAGTACGAATTTTTTTACCTGTTTTTTGATCATATTCATCTATAGATTTGTACAAAACATAATTTGTTGTTCTTATTTTTTTACCCGTTTGTTTATCATATTCATCAACAGAACGTATTTTTTTATCATCAAAATAATCATAATGAGTAATTCTTAATTTTGAACCTGTTTTAGAATCAAATTCAACAACCTTATCGACAGTTTTTCCATTATGACGAAAAAAAACTTGTTCTTTTGTATTCTTTTTATCATCAGAAAATAATAATTTAAGATTTGAATCTTTTATATTACTGCTTGTTTCAGAAAACGATTGTTTTACAGGTTCTAGTAATTTCATAAATTTCTCCTACAAATATAATACATGCAAAAAAAAATTTTTGCCACCAATATAAAGTAGTATATATAATTTATAAATATATTTTTATTACCCGAGTGAATATAATATACTATCCCCGCTTTTTCAATAATTTTAAAAATGTTTTATAATCAGTTCCCCAACTAGCCATAGCATTAAGTACACTTGCAAGTGAATAACCAACATCAGACAGTGTATATTCAACTTTTGGCGGGGCTTGATTGTACACTTTTCTTATAACAAGCCCATCTTCTTCCATAGAACGCAAATTAGTTGTCAAAACTTTTTGAGAAATACCGCTGCAGGATTTTTTTAATTCACCAAAACGCTTTGTACCATTAAGTAAATCTCTTATAATTAGTATTTTCCATTTTTCCCCAATTAATGCTAACGTAGTTTCCACAGGACATTTAGGTAAATCTTTTAAATCCATATGCTCTTCCTTTTAGTATCTTTTAGAAACTATTGTAGCAAGCTAATATAATATTTTCAAGTCTAATTTTTCTCTAAATATTCCAAGATTTTTTGGGTAAAAACACCTGTAGAATTGTAATTTTGAGCAGTTATAAGATTGCTGTCCTCTGTAACATTAACTGAATTTATTTTACCTTGAACAAAAAGTGCACCGGAATTTTTCAAAGCATCTTCCAAAAAAAACGGAATTTGTTTTTCTTTTTGTGAAAAAAATTCTTCTTCATTTGTATAGGATGTAAGTTTTCGATTTTTTATAAAGTTATTGTTACCACTTATCGCAGATAATAACCCTGCCGGACCATGACATATGGCGGCGATTAATTTTCCTTTTTTATCAAAATCATTTATTATTTTGCCGAGAGTTTCGTTTTTATACAAATCAAACATTGGTCCATGCCCACCGGGTAAAATTATTGCATCATATCTAGGATAATCTACAGCACAAAGACGCTTGACATTTTTTAATACATTTTTTGCAACTTCAAATTTATCATTAATACTTTCAGGATCAATTGGAATTTGGCCCCCGTTTGGACTTGCTACTGTAACTTCATACCCTTTATCAATTAAAGATGTGTAAGGAATTGCGAATTCTTCAAACCAAATACCTGTTTCTGTTCCGTCTGTTAATTTTGAGGTATCAGATACAACAATTAATATACTCTTATGTATTTCAAAATTACACATCTCACAAGATTCATAATTGATATTTGGCATAAAAATTCTCCTTCTTTACATACTAGAAAAACACATATTTATAAATTTTTCATTGCCGAAAAGTAGAATAAACCGCACACTCAATTTTCACCATTATTTTGCGTAGGTAAACATTCACCAAATTGACATTCTGTATTAAAATTATCTGATTCAGAATCTTGTCCTGTTGCTTCTGAATGAATATTAACATTCATACCATATGGAGCAACTATTTGGGGTTGAAAATAATCTGTTCTTTTAAGTTGTTGTAAATTATTTGGAACAAGTCTGTCTTTTAAAGAACTAGCCTCAAAATTTACAGGTGCTGAACAAGCCCCTCCTGTTATTGAACAAACAGCAAACATTGGCAAACCAGCAAATAATAATAATAACAAATATAAAATCTTTTTCATAAATCTCCTTTTTTAATATTTTTTATGAATTTTTTTTAAATTTCATTCCCTAAAAGTAGCAAAAAATTTTTTTACAGTTTTTGGAATATCAGCAGAAAGGAAGATTACATGAACAATATAAGTTTTCAAGGACGAACAGAACTATGTTTGAGTCCTACAGCATTCAGAAAAGTAGAACGTACAGTTAGAAATACTAGTAAAATTATAAACCAAGACAGTAATTGCAGATTATTTAATAGTACGACCTGTGCATTAACAACTGTTCCGGATTACCTTACTGTAATTATGAAAAATGAAAAAGACGGTTTTCTTAAATTTGTACCATTACAAGATGATATAGAAAATATTTTGCTTGATATAAGCAAATGCGTAAGTCAATTAAAAAAATCAGCTAAAAAAGATAATTTGACAGCTTGGATTTTAGGCGGCACAAGAATAGAAGGCCAACAAGGAAATAAAATTGTAAATACACTTAACCAAGTAGCCGATATAATATGTGATCGTCCTGATATAGAAACATCGATATTAGTCGGAAGCAATACAGGTGAAGAAACATATGTTATTCGTTCAGGCGTAAATCAACTAAAACTTGCATTAGAAAAAAAGATGAATCCTAACAATAAGGTTCTTCAAGAATTAGAAAATTCGTTTGATGTTGTTGAATTAAATAACACAGAATTATCTTATATGGCTTAAACTCTTAGGACATTTTGTTTTCTCAAGAACTTCAGAAAAGGGAACAATAGGCTCCATTTTGTAACCACAGTCATCGGATAATGCTCCTCCCATGGAGAATAATTCCTCCTGCGGATATCTTCTACAAATTCCAGGGCGGCTTTTGTGGATTTTACACTTATGAGTTTCAGGATCAAGATTTTGGCATTCAAAAATTAGCCCAATATCATCTTTGCCAATAACTTTCAAGTATGTATAAAATCTATGCAGATATTGGAGTTTTTCAAATTCTTTTTCATCTTGAATAACATGTTTGTAATGTTTAACGTAAATTTGGGTACAGCACTTTCCGCAAGCTTTGCATTTTCCGGTGCGGTAATATTTACGATGCAATATTTTAGATAAAAATATTTTTTTTAATTTTTCTATCATATCGACATAATAACATAAAGTTTTGTAAAGTTTTATAAGTTATTTAGCAATTCTAAATCTTGAGGATAATTATAAACAATGTAAAAACACATTATAAAACAACTTAAAAAATAATAATTACTATAACATAACCAAAATAACCAACCTTGACCTCCAAAAGAGGTCTTTTTTTTATAATTATTTTTCATATTTAACAAGATTTATATTTATTTTCACCTTTAATACAATCAAGTACACCTCTAATACTGTTTTTCAAAATATATTCAAGTACATCTGTTGTTTTATATGCAACATGAGGAGTTATGATAACATTAGGGAATTTTGCAAGTTCTTTTAAATACTTTGTTTCCTCATAACACTCCAATGTCATATGTGTTTTATCTGCATATTTTTTGCATTTTGAATTTACAGAATCACAGGTTCTTATATCAAGAGCTGCTCCTTTAATTTTTTTATTTTTTATTACCTCATATAAATCCTTTATATTAACTATCTCTGCACGAGAAACATTTATCAAATAAGCTGTTTCTTTCATTAAATTAAATTGTTCTTTTGCAATAAGATTTTTGTTCTCCATTGTATACGGTAAATGTAACGTAACAATATCAGACTCTTTTAAAAGAGTTTCAAAATCAACATATTCAACATTTGTTTTATTTAAAATTTCCTGTTTTTCAATAATATCAAAGGCAAGTGTTCTCATCCCGATACCCTGAGTAATTTTACAAACCTCTGCACCTGTTAAGCCGGTTCCGATTACACCTATTGTCAACTTTGAAATATCATAGCCTGTATAATCAGGACTTTCACCTTTTTCTAAAAATTTTGAAAGAGGTATAATATTTCTTACAAGCGCAATTAAAAGCCCAACTGTAAATTGAGCAGCTGTCTTGTAGCTGTACCCGTTTACACTTACTATATCAATATTTTTTAATTCCGCAGCTTTTTTACAGATATGTTCAATACTAGATGTTCTGGTAGAAATTATTCTTAAATTTTTAAATGAATTAATAACATTTTCTGTTATTTCAGAATCCAGAAAAACACTGATAACCCTTGTATTATCCAAATCTTCTTGTGGAATATTTTTAATACTTTCTTCATTTAAGCAGTAATCGTAAAGTTTTAAATCAAAATTTTCAAATTCTTCACCATCAAAAAACTCTCGCTCATAATCTCTTACATCAAATACCAACATTTTTATTGCCATAATATTCTCCTTTTAAAAATATTATGAAATAAATTTGTAATTTATATATCAGTCAACAAGATATTAACTTACGTATTTAATCAAATTTTTTATATCTTTATTCCAAAGTCCGTACCAATTTTTAATCAAAATATCAGCAGGACAAATTCCCTGTTCAGCTAGCTCTTTAATGGGTTCCAAAAATTTTTCTTCATTTGTATTCATTTCTATCAATGATTTTTCTGCAATATATAATATTTCTTTTGCATAATCTTTTATAAAATACTTACCGATCTTGGTATTCATAGCAGTTTTTGGAACATTGTATCTAGCTTCTGCAAAATCTTTATACTCAAAATCTTTAAACAGGTCATTAATTTCATCTATTGCTGTTTTATTGTACAAAATTCCTTTATATATCGCAGGTATAGAGTATTGCAAACCTTTTCCCACACAATCATGATTCCTTATTTCGATAAAATTACGCAATCTGACATCTGGAAAATAAAGGTTTGCATGAAGCTCAAAATCTTCAATTTCAGCATCATAATCGTTATTTTGCATAAATTCAGAAAATGTCAATTTTCCGTTTAAAGGAATTACAGAATCGCCTCTGTTTATAAATATCATAGGGGTTTCTAACAAATAATCAACATAATCATCAAATGACACGTTGTCTTCAATTCTGCCCACAAATCCGCACCTGTCATTGTCTGTATTCAACCAACTAAGTGCTCTAAAACTTTTATATCCTGTATCAACTCCACCTCTGATTGGAGAATTTGCAAACATCGCAGTCATAAAAGGACTCAATTTATTTGCAGTTCTGTATTTTTCCATTGCATCTTCTTCTGATGAAAAATCAATACAGCATTGAACTCCTGCCGTTTCCCTCATCATTACATCTGACAAAATACCCCACAAATATTTTGCCATTATTTCATAACGTTTTTTTGGAATAAGGTGAATATTTTTATTTGTAGATAAAGGGGAAACTCCATATCCTAAAAGCTTTATACCAAATTTATTCAAAATAGGTTGCATAAAAGTATCAATTTTATTCAGCTTATTTTTTAAATCAAAAATTAATTTTTCTGGCTTTATACTAAGCTCCAATTGACAACCGGGTTCAAGTGTAATTGTATCATGCTCTTGCTTTAATCCTATTATATTGTAATCGTCAGTGATATAATCCCAATTTTCTTCCCGAGCAAAATTTCTTAAAAAATTACAAATTCCAAACTCTGATGAATAATCACATGCTTTTGATGTGGCAGAAAAAATAGGGAGTCTTTCATACTCAAGGCCAATAGTCTGTTCGGTTTTACAACCTTGCTTAAATATTTTTAAAATATCATCTTTCGCTAATTTCTGTTTAGTTTGCATAAATTAACTCCTTTTTTATTATACACAAAATTATCAAAAATATATTTTTCAAACATTTACCTGTGTGTGGTATTATAATAGGTAATATGAATTACTTCGAACGAGCAAAATATTTCAGAACAAAAAAAAGATTAGGTCAAAATTTTCTTATTGACGGACAAACAATATCAGATATTATAGATTTTGCTGAAATCAAACCAGAAGATACCGTTGTAGAAATCGGTCCCGGAGTTGGATTTGTTACAGAACAACTAATTAAACATGCTAAAAAAGTTATCGCTATAGAACTTGACGAAGAAGCAATAAAAGAACTTAAAAAACTTGATGCACCTAATCTTGAAATTATCCATAACGATATTTTGAAACAAGATTTGTCAGAATTATCAGAAGGCAAAATTAAGATTGTTGCAAATATTCCATATTACATAACAAGCCCGATTTTGGCACATTTGTTGGGTGAAATTGATGATTTAAACAACAAAAACCGCAATAAAATAACCGATATTTTGCTTATGGTACAAGAAGAAGTTGCAAGAAGAATGGTTGCTACAGAAAATTCACCATCGAAACAGTATGGACTTTTGACAATACTGTCACAATTTTGGGCAGACGTAAAAATTATGAAATTAGTTGGTAGACGTTCATTTTTTCCTGCACCAAAAGTCAATTCAGCGTTGGTAAAACTTGTTGTGAGAGAGAAACCTCTGCTCGATTTGAAAGACTATTCACATTTTAGAAAAGTTATTAAAGGAGCATTTGCTCAAAGACGAAAAAACATCAAAAATTGCCTCGTATCAGCAGGTTTTGATAAAGAGAAAGTTCAAAATGCATTACAATCTCTTGGCCTTGATGAAAACATAAGAGGCGAAAAACTTTCTATTGAAACATTTGGCAAACTGTCCGAAGAATTAAATAAAAAAATTTAAAACATTCCCC
>CAMPBE010000056.1 GCA_946636615.1 uncultured bacterium
AACCGCGCCATAACCGCTTAATCACTACTAAGCTCAACCTATGGCTCGTAAACTCGCTATATTAATGTCATTCTGAACTCGATTCAGAATCTTTTTGCCGCTCAGACAGTACGAGCCTCGTTATTGTTTCGCTAAGTAGTGATTATAAGAAGTTTCGTTTTTAATATTGATTTACGCAACATAATTATAAATTTGTTTTGTTCAAAACCTCTTTAACATAGTTAAAATAATCATTATTCTTATATTTTTCAATATTTTTTGAAAGTGCTTCTTTTGTTACAAACCCCATTCTAAAGGCAACTTCTTCAAGACAAGCAATCTTTATACCCTGATTTTCCTCAACAGTTTGTACAAATTGGCTTGCTTGCAAAAGAGAATGATGCGTTCCTGTATCGAGCCATGCAAAACCACGTCCCAAAAGCTGAACTTCTAAATTACCGTTTTGCAAATATATATTATTCAGATCTGTTATTTCAAGCTCACCCCTTTGAGATGGTTTGAGATTTTTTGCATATTCAACAACTTTGTTATCATATATATATAAACCTGTTACTGCATAATTAGATTTTGGCTTTTGCGGTTTTTCTTCAATTGAAATAGCTTTTCCTCTTTCGTCAAACTCTACAACACCAAATCTTTGCGGATCTTTTACATAGTAGCCAAAAACAGTTGCACCACCTTTTTCTTCCGTATTTTTAACAACCTGTTTTAAAGTTCCAGAAAATCCGGGGCCATAGAAAATATTGTCGCCCAATACAAGTGCCACGCTATCGTTTCCGATAAATTCTTCGCCTAAAATAAACGCCTGCGCCAAACCGTCAGGTGATGGCTGTTCTTTGTAAGAAAATTTAACACCAAATTGGCTTCCGTCACCTAATAGTCTTTTAAAATTAGGCAAATCTTGCGGGGTTGAAATAATCAGAATGTCTTTTATTCCGGCAAGCATTAAGACAGATATCGGATGATAGACCATAGGTTTGTCATAAATCGGAAGCAACTGCTTTGAAACTGCTATTGTGCTCGGATGCAATCTCGTTCCTGCTCCGCCTGCTAATACTATACCTTTCATAAATTTCTCCTTTTTGTTTGAGAAAATTATACAGAAAACAGATTATTAACGCAACGGGGGATAGATTTTATTTGCAAGTAATAAATAATTCATAAAAAGAGGTGAAAAATGAAAAAAATCTTAATTACAGGATTATTAATCTTATGCACACAAATGATTGGAGGAGCAATGGAAAATAATATAAAATTTGATAACAATACATACTTCTTGTCTAACCCAAATACGACTAATGAAACATATATCTATTTAATGAATGATGACAATCCTGAAAAATGGCATTCCCAAATGGTTGTTGAGCATATTGTAGATAAAGCCAACTCAACGGAAGCATCTGCTGAATATGCGCATCAGGTTCAATCCGAAAACCCCGGAGCTTCAGTTTTAGTCTATCCTGATGCATCAACTGTCGGTGTTTTAACCTTCCCGTCAAATAAGGATTTTTACGAATACAACGCAATAGTTTTCAAAAACAATAATGGCTTGGGTTTAAAAAAGATTACTTTTGCTAAAAGATTTTATGCAGACGAAAACGGTGGAGTGGAAAGCGCAAGAGTGAAAGCAATAGCCTTTGCAGAAGATTATAATAAAAAATATATGGAGCTTTTGAACCGTGAAGCAGTGCAAATTGGTTTGGATTAAAGTTGAATATTCAATAATTTTATTGTAAAATATCTTTCATAAGGAGTTATTATGGAAGATATTGATATTTACTATAAAAATCAGGATGAAAATTCAAAACTTATTTATACAATTGGGCTTTTGTGGGGAAAAATAAGCTCAAAGCTTGATGAAGTTTTAGCGCCAAAAGGTTTGAATATCGCAAAATTTAATATTCTTATGATAATAAAACATGTTGGCGGATATGACGGTATTCAACAAAACTGCATTAGCAAAAAACTGCTTGTAACCGCATCAAATATAACAAAACTTTTGGACAGATTAGAAAAAGACGGACTTGTAACCCGCAATTCAAAAAAAGATGATAAACGTGTAAAACTAATCAGAATAACTGATTTTGGCTCTCGTTTGCTTGATGATATTTGGATAGATTACAAAAAGGAAATCTCTAAAATAATGGCTGATTTCCCAGCCGGCAAAGAAAAACAAGTAGAAAAAATATTAGTTGAATGGTTAACTAATGTTAAATAATGTAAATCTAAAGGGCTAATAACTTGAATATTTAATAGTTGAATGGTAAACTGTTTATATAAAGGAGTTTGCCATGGATAATAATTTTACTGATTCTGTATGTTTTTTAATTTGTTGTGTAGCAGGGTTTTTGTACACATTTATGATATGTTTTTTGCTTTTGATTTTTATTCCGTTCCTAATTTTGTTTGGAGTTGCGCCAAGTTTGAGTGTAACTTCTGCTTTTGTACTTATCTGTATGTCAAAAGGAAGCTTGCTAATTTTGATGATTATGCTTGCGCAGCTGATTTCATTTGTTGTTTGGCTGTTAAAACCTATATTTACAAATAGTTTTAATATCAAAAATTTAAAAGAAAGTAACAGCAGAAAAGTCCCGTTAATGCTTTTGTGGACAATGTTTGCAATTTCAATAATTTATCCTGTTGTACAATTTGTTGTAGTTTGTAAATTAGGCTTGCAGCTGTAATTTTGGCAGGGTGGGATGCCTGTCCGCCGATAGTTAAAATTTTGGGTTGGTACCTCGACCTACGTTTTAGAAAAGGAGTTTGCTATGAATAATAAGTTAAAAACTTTTTTCAGTTCAAAGACATTCCGTATTACATCAAATATCGGTTTAGTATATATTGCGTTTATAGTTTTGCTTTGTGGTGTTATATATTGTTTTGAAATAAATCATTGGGACGGAAATATGCTGGGTTGGACAATATTGCTTGGCTGCCACTTTATTGGCTTACCTGTATTGTTTATTATAAGTATTTTGCCGATTGTCGGGCTGATAGAAGATTTTGATGACGGAGTTAAAATAAGAGAAATACCAAAGAAAATTTTAATTCCCAGAATTGTCGGATTTGTTGCATATTTATTGCCTATTGCTTTTATTATTGCAGTATTGGTTATTAAATTATTTATGCTAATAACTTAGCATGCTGTCATACTGAGGCTTTAGCCGAAGTATCTCATAAAAATTTTCATTTTTGAGATTCTTCGCTTTGCTCAGAATGACAGATGGTGAGCTGTACGAGGTAGGACACCCGAATGGATGCGTTGGCTCAGAATGACGATTTGTGTGACAAATTCTAAATATTTGATATTATTAGAAGTAATTTTAGTTAAAATTTGAAAGGAAGTTATGTTTAAAGATTCAGCTTGTTTTACAATCAGTTTAGTTGCGGGTGCATTATATCTTTTCATATTAATTTTAGTCGGTTTGCTTTGGCTGGCCGGTTTGACTTTCGGACCTGCTGCCGGCGGCGGTTTTGCTGCAATACTTTTATTGGCTATAATTGTTAGTACAATAATTATTCCGTTTTTTGTTCTTGCACAGTTGATTTCACTTGTTGTTTGGTTGCTAAAGCCTGTGTTTAAGGGTGATGGCGAAAATAATACAGAAAAATCAAAGTTAAATATTTTAGAATATATATTGATTTCAATTTCTGTAATTTATCCGATTTTGCATTTTTTCTTGCCATTACGTTATTTCTTTAGATAAAATGTAAAGATTAGCTTAATATTACCTTTTTAAAAGTGTTTATGATATAATACTATCAATAGATAAGGGGATTAAAGCATGAGTAATCAGCAAAACATGTTTGCAGACGGGAAAATTGTTCCTGTAAATATAAGAGAAGAAATGAAACGTTCATATATCGATTATGCGATGAGTGTAATCGTAGGTCGTGCATTGCCGGATGTTCGTGACGGTTTAAAACCGGTTCACAGACGTATTTTATATGCAATGAACGAGCTTGGAATGACACCTGACAAGCCGTTTAAGAAATGTGCCCGTATAGTTGGTGAAGTTCTCGGTAAATATCACCCGCACGGCGACAGCTCTGTTTATGAAGCATTGGTTCGTTTGGCTCAGGATTTCAACACAAGATATTTGGTGGTTGACGGACACGGAAACTTTGGTTCTGTTGACGGTGACGGTGCGGCTGCTATGAGGTACACTGAGGCTCGTATGCACAAGATTACTCAATCAATGCTTGCTGATATTGATTGCGAAACTGTTGAGTTTGAACCAAACTTTGACGGTTCTCTACAAGAGCCATCTGTTCTTCCTGTCAGACTTCCGATGTTATTGTTGAATGGCTGCGCAGGTATCGCAGTTGGTATGGCAACAAACGTTCCGCCACACAACTTGTCGGAAGTTGTTGACGGTACAATCGCTTTAATTGATAATCCAAATATTACTGTTGCAGAGCTTATGGAACACATAAAAGGCCCTGATTTCCCGACAGCAGCTACAATTATCGGTTTGAATGATATTAAACAGGCTTATGAAACAGGTCGAGGCTCTATTAAGATGCAGGCCGTTGCTAATTTTGAAGAAATTGCAGGCGGCGGCGGACGTCAGGGACGTACAGCGATTGTTATAACAGAAATTCCTTATCAGGTTAATAAATCCGTATTGATTGAAAAAATTGCAGAGCTTGTTAAAGATCAAAGAATTAACGGAATTTCCGATATCAGAGATGAATCTGACAGAGAAGGTATGCGTATCGTAATAGAACTTAAACGTGACGCAAAACCTGATGTTGTTAAAAATAATTTGTTCAAATACACTCAACTTTCAACAACTTTCGGTGTAAATATGCTTGCACTTTGCGGCAAACAACCGAGATTGATGAACTTGTACGAAGTTCTATCAGAATTTGTTGAACACAGAGTTGAAATTGTTACAAGAAGAACGATTTTCTTCCTCAAAAAAGCTAAAGTCAGAGCGCACATTTTGGCAGGTTTGATTATTGCTTTGGGTTCAATTGATGAAGTAATCGAAATTATCAAGAAATCAAAAACTACTGATGATGCAAGAGTAGCTTTGATGAGCAGATTCGGACTAGATGTTGATCAATCAAATGCAATTTTGGAAATGCAATTGAGAAGATTGACAGGTTTGGAACAAGACAAAGTTAAGGCTGAATATGACGAGTTAGTTAAGAAAATTGCCGAATACGAAGATATTCTTGCAAGCCGTCAAAAAATTCTTGATATCATCAAAGTTGAATTGCTTGAAGATAAAGAAAAATACGGTGATGAAAGAAAAACTCAAATTTTGCCTGAACAGGGTGAAGTTACTATCGAAGACTTGACTCCAAACACTCCGATGGCAGTATTTATTACTCATCAAGGATATTTAAAACGTATTTCTCTTGACACATTCGAAAGACAAAACCGTGCAACACGCGGTAAATCAGGTATAAAAACGAAAGAGGATGACGATATTCAACATTTCTTCACTGCGATGATGCATGATAAGGTATTGTTCTTCTCATCTAAAGGAACAGTATATAGCTTAAATGTTTACGACTTCCCTGAAGGCGGCCGTCAGGCAAAAGGTTTGCCGATAGTAAATGTTCTTCCGATAGATCAGGACGAAAGAATTACGGCAGTCGTTCCTGTAAGTCAGTTCTCTCACGAATTGAACCTGATTATGTTAACAAAGAAAGGTTACATCAAGAGAATTGAACTTGATAACTTCTCAAACATCAGAAGAAACGGTATTATAGCAATCGGTTTGGAAGAAAATGACGAACTTTGCTGGGTAAAACTTGCGACAGCAAGAGATGAAATTATTATAGGTACATCTTGCGGTATGGCAATAAGATTCCCGATTGAAGATTTAAGACCTTTAGGCAGATCTGCAAGAGGTGTAACATCTATGAAATTGAGAACAGGTGATGAAATCGTAGGATGCGATATCGTTCCTCGTGATTACGATGCAGATTTGTTAGTTGTAACATCAGACGGATTTGGCAAACGTACAAAATTATCTGAATTTAGAAGCCAAAACAGAGGCGGAATCGGTCTAATTGCAACTAAGTTCAAAACATCAACATCAAAACTCGTTGCATTAACTATCGTTCAGGATTCTGATGATATTATGATGGTTACTGCAAACGGAGTTGTTACTCGTTTGAATGCCGGATCAATTTCTCGTCAGGGACGTCCTGCAACAGGGGTAAGAGCTCAGAATCTTGTTGACGGTGATACTGTTGTTTCAGTTAACAAAATTGTAAACCCTGATGAAGACGAGCAGGTTAAAAAAGACGTAGCATCAATGGATGCTGAAGAAGAAACTTCTAATGTTTCTCAAACCAGCTTGTTGGATAACAACAATATTGATGAATAAATTTAGTTTAATGTTACATATAATAAGGCGGAGTTTTATATTCGCCTTATTATTTTAAAAGTAGAGGTTAAATATGGAAGAAGTAATTCAATACAGAACACAAGGCACTTGCTGCCAATTAATGCAGGTAAAAGTTAATGATGGCATTCTTATTGATGCAGATTTTATCGGCGGATGTAACGGCAACCTTAAAGGTATAAAAGAACTTGTTAAAGGTATGAAGATTGAAGATGTAATTACAAAATTGTCAGGAATCACCTGCGGTAACAAACCAACAAGTTGTCCGGATCAGCTCGCAAAATGCTTGAGTCAAGTTCTTCAAAAACAATAATTTATATTTGTTTTTTTAATTCATTTTTCCAAACGATATAGAAATAAATTGCCATAATAAAATATGCTCCCCACATAACAAGTGTGGAGTAGGCTTTTGTACCATTAATAACTAGTAACAACCACATTATAAAAGATAGTCCGTTTACGATTATCCATATAATCCACTGTTCAATCAGACGTTTGACAGTAAAATACATTCCAAGTATAGATAAAAATGTTGTTATTCCATCAATAATTGGACTTTTATCGTTTAAAAACATAAGAATTATAATTGTAAATAAACTTCCTGCAATACCTATGAGCAGAAATTTAATTCTTTCTTTTATTGTCATATTTGATTTAACGATTTCTGCAGAATTATTTTTTAGGTTTTTACTCCATTTAAAAATCCCTAAAATTTGCATAGGAATATAATATAAAAGGTACAAAAGACCGTTGCCCCATAATGAATTTAAAAACGATAGCGTAATATAACAACCGGAACCCAACAATCCAAAGAAATAGCAATATATTTTTCCTTTTCCTGCCAATACAGTGTATAATATTCCGCAAAGTGCCGAAAGGACTGCAATTGATGTATCATGCAAAAAAATTTTATTACATATAATAAGCAAAATTATAAATAATAGCCCTACTAATTCGTAAGGTCTCCAATCAAAAGCTTCTCTTTTTATCAATTCTGTAATTTTCATTATGTGCATTGTATAATAAATTTTGATGAAAGTACAAGCAGTTTACAATAACAAATTGTTGAAAAAGGGATTGGAATTTGCAGCAGATAATGGAGCTTTATTTGTTGCAACAACTTCGCTCGCTCTATCAACTGTTGCAAGACCAATAGCAATAATGGCAACACCTAAAACTAATAAAGAGAACAAAAGATATGCTGCAGCCAAATCTCTTGCATCATCTGCTGTTGGCTATATTATGATGTTATGTGCTTCATTACCACTTGCAAATTCTATTAAAAAAATTGATAAAAATCCGGCAAAATACCTTAAGACTGAGACAATAAATTCTCTAAAAGGCAGTGAAAAAGTTCTGTCAAAATCAAAAAAATACAATTTTGCAACACAACTATTTAAATTAGGGCTTGGATTTGTGATAGCTGTACCAAAATCAATTATGACTTGTGCTCTGATACCTCCTTTTATGGCAAATGTATTTGGTAAAAATAAAAACGATAAAAAATCTGAAATAAATAATTCCATTCCAACTTTTACCGGTTTAACAAAAACTGTAGGTAAAATAATAGACAAAAAATTCATAAGCAAAATGGCTGACAAATATGCAGATACTAATTTTCCTCAGCACATTATATCTATGACTGATGCATTAGCTACAAGTGCATTTATCGTTCAAACTTCTAAGAGTAAAAAAATAGAAGAAAACCGAAAAAAAGCCTTAATGTATAATGCCGGAATTTCAACAGGCTTATGTATTACAGGCGGTTATATAATTAATAATTTAACTAAAAAAACAACAGATAGATTTATTAAAAACTTCAGAGAAGCTAACAAAAATTCTCCGAAACTCGAAAAATATATAGAAGGAATAAAAATTGCTAAACCCGCATTAATATTAGGCGGTCTGTATTATATAGCAATTCCACTTTTATCAACATTCTTAGCCGATAAATTTGACAATAATAAAAACATATAAAATGATTACAATAAAAAAGCACCTGCTTTTGCAAGTGCTTTTTATAATATTTTTTGATGAATTATTAAAACATCAAACCTGCTTCTCTAGCTGCATCAGCCAAAGCTGCAACACGACCGTGATATAAGAATCCGCCTCTGTCAAATACAACACATTCAACACCGGCTTTTTTAGCTTTTTGAGCTATTGCTTCACCAACAACTTTTGCAGCTTCAATATTGCCACCGTGTGATAATTTAGCTTTTAAATCTTTGTCGTTTGAAGAAGCTGAAGCCAAAGTTACATGATTTACATCGTCAATCAATTGAGCGTAAATGTGTTTTGTACTTCTGTATACTGCCAATCTTGGAAATTCAGCAGTTCCTGACAATTTAACTCTTATAGTTCTGTGTCTTTTTTGAACTTTTGGTTTTCTAATTTCTTGTTTAATCATTTTT
>CAMPBE010000057.1 GCA_946636615.1 uncultured bacterium
TCTTTTATTTTGCGCTTGGCGCGATTCGAACGCGCGACCTATCCCTTAAAAGGGGAGTGCTCTACCTGCTGAGCTACAAGCGCAAATTGCTATTAATTCCGCTAGTAGAATTATACTAACAAGAACATTTTCTTATGTCAACTCTTTATTTTTATTTTAATTATTATTTTTTTAATTGCTTTGTATCAGCCATTTTGATATTATTGGTATATGAATAAAGAAGTTTATTACAACTATTTTGAAAAAAATATTCTTCCTCATATGTATAAACATGAAGAATATCGGATTAATACAGTAAAGAAAATAGTTTTGTCTTCAATATTAATGTTTCTGATTGGAATAATATTTGCATTTTTATTTGTCTATTTTTCGATGAAAAATAATAATTTGATAATACTTTTATTACCGTTTTTTTTGTTTTTTATGTATGTATTTTTTATCAAAAGCATTGTCAATGTTATATATGAAGGCAAAAAGTATCAAAAATGGCTTGTTGAAACTATTTTACCGTATTTTTTTGAGCCCATAGCAAATTTTAAATTTTGGCCTAAAAATCACGACATTGAATCGGTTATTAATTCTCAATTGTTCAAAAATTTTGATACACAAGAAGATGTATCAGCTATATTTGGCATTTACAAAAACGCAAATATCATAATATCTAATACGAAATTAACCCTTCCTGTCAGAGGGGCAACAAAATCAAATCTTTTTAAGGGAACTATAATTCAAATTGAACTTCCGCAAAAAATTGATAATCACATTATTCTTATTTCTAAGAATCTAAATAAAATAAATCACTTCAGACAATTTAATCCACACATTGCAGATTTCAATAAATATATGTATTGTTTTGCTAAAAACAATAATGATACTGAACTTATCTCCGCAAGCCTCTGGGAAATAATTAAAAACATTGGCGAATTGTACATGGCTAAAAGTTTTGCTCTTTCATATAACAAGGATGTTTTAATTATTGCTATGGAACAGAAAAGACCTTGGGAATTTGGTTTTATATTTAAATCTTTATTAAAGACAAAAAATTACGATGAACTTATTGGAAGATTCACCGCAATTTATGATTTAATAGATTTGTTACATAAAGCTTAAGCAACTTTATCTATAGACTTTTGATCGGAATTATCCGGCTTTTTATCATTATTGTTTAACTCCGGTTTATTCTCAACTGATTTATTTGTATTTTTATTTCTAATATGAATATATGCTGCAGTACCTAATGCAGCTATCGCCAGACCTGTAAATATTATTAAACCGGTCCACTTGTTTCTGATTTTTTGAGCATTTTCCTGCAAGGCATCAGCTATTGCAAAACGGTCACCAACAAGACGATTCAATCTTTGCTTGCTTCTTTGACCAATACCTTTATCAACTTCAAAAACTTCTGTCATATAACGTTCAGTTGCAGATTTGCCACCGTTATAAGCACTATTTTCATGCCAATCAATCTTTTGAGTTATGGAATCTCGAACCATTTCAGCATACTTAGAAGCAACGTCATTTCTTGGACTATAGTCACCTGTTGCGGCAATTAAGCATTCTCTAACCTCTGAAGCATTTGCAAACATTCTTTTTGCATCAACTGCATTTCCGTATTCTTCGCCTGATTTTCCTGCCAACTCTTTTGGATCAATTTTAAGTTCTTCAACACTTCTTAAATAAGCATTCTTAGTCAAATAACCTCTTGTTGCTGCAATAAAGTCAGGAGCCCCGCCTGTTTTTGTAGAAATAACAGGAGTACCGGAAGCAAACGATTCTAAAGGAGTAATACCACAAGGTTCAAAACGAGATGTAAATATCGAATATGTCGCACAACCAACAAGCCTGTTTGAGAAGAAATTATTTACATAACAAGCATTGCCTTTGTATATACCTCCATCTAATTTTTCAATTTGTCCTATTATATCTTGTACCCAAGTATAATCTCTTGCACTATTATCCCAAGTACCTGCACCAACTATTACTTTTGTATGTTTTTTTAATTCTTTAGGGACATTAGGATCCTTCAAGAAATCCAAGAAAGCCTGGAATGTCGACGGATAACCTTTTTGCCTGTCTGCACGTCCCCATCCCATAAATAACATATCACCTTCTGAATATTCAGACAAATGACCGATTACTTCTGCGCCTTTTTCAATTTGTTTTTCACTACAAAACATCAGCGTAACTGCGGTTTTTCCACCACGTTTAAACGCACTGCCTATTGAATCCAGAAGCCACTTTGTATTTGATTTCTTAGCAGCCAAAACCTCTTGAATATTATCACTTATTAATTTTCCATCTTTAATTACAGGTTTGTATTCATACGGTGTAAAACCGGCCTTTTGACGAGTCAAACCGTTAATTTCACCTTTTTGGCAAAAATCCGCAGTCGGATCATTAAGTCTTAAATTTGCAGGAGTACTACCGTTTGTAATATCAATTGTTTTTATTTCAGCAAGTTTTTTAGTTAAAAATTGGGCAATATCAGGAGTAGAAGATGACTTCATTTCTTTACCGTAATTTACAGAAACGGTACCTGCAGAGAAATTTTTAGGATTTGCTTTAACACCGGCAACCGGAGTCATGGTTATATTGTATGTACCAAAGTCATCCTTGAATGAAGCCAAAAATCCATCCATAATTTGGCGGGCAAACCTTTGTTCTTCTTCTGTTGCTCTTCCCCAATTAGCTTCAATTTTCTTCAATGTATCTATCTGCGGATGTTTTTGAAGCCTTTCAATATCATCTTTTTCTGCAACCATTCTGAAAAATTCAAACGGGTTACTTTCAGCACCCTGATAATCTCTGCCGGGGTTATGGAAAGTACCATGAACTTTCATACCGTCATAATATGTATTTCCGAAATATGATTTATTAGCAGCAGCGTTCATAATCATAAATGCAGGTCTGTCATGCAACCACCAATTAGCAGGGTTGTAAAAACCATGCTCTGCACTATTCAGCTTCGGCATAATTTCAACAAACGCACGATTGTTATCTGCATACATTACATTTGTGCTTACGGCATGTAATTCACCACCTGCAGTACCTGTTGTTCCATACGTACCATACGTACCATACGTCCCGTAAGTTCCGTAAGAACCATAAGCTCCTCCACCGCCTGCGCCATATGCATTTTCTAATCTTGCAGTTCCGGGAGTATGAATAAAGTATGCAGCATTTCGCTCATTTACTTTCGGCGCACCGCCATCGGTAATCCTTTTTATTGCTGCTTTTACCTCATCTGATTCTAATTCTCTTTGATAAGCTGATTCTATTTGTGACTTAATTTCTTCTGCACCAAGTCGTTTATTAACTTCCGCCTGAATTTCTTTTTCTACATTTCGTTTATTATCATGCGAAGGATAGTAATTGTATCTTGTGGTAGGGTCTTTTTCCTGCAATAGACGAATTTTTTCTTGCTGAGCATCATCTACAGCTTTATCATCTGCCAAAGCTTTCTCCAATTTATCAGCAAATTCTGCTTTTACTTGCGTTTCAATCGGTTCTCTAAAGGGTTTTTCTATTCTTTTATAAATTCCATTCTTATATTTATCAACAGCAGTATCAATTGGATCCTGAATATCTACTGCCCTAAATAATCTATATGGTACTGATTCAGTTTTCAATACACTTTCCGTTGACGGACGAACAAAAGAGCCCTGAATACCGGAATCTTCCAATCTTATTATTTTAGATTTACCGTCTTTATCAGGTGCTTGCTGAATGACAAAAGCCAAAGTTTCACCTTGCTTCAATTCAACTCTTTTGGCTACATCTTCCAATGATTCATTAGCCTTTGCGGAAATAAAACTTGATTGCGGATAAGTATCAAGATATCTGCCGTCTTTTTTGGTCAATTTTACAACACGCACACCGCCATCACCGTTGGCATAACTATGGTACGGAGAGAAATCTCTTACATCAGCACCCTCTCTCGTTCTCCAACTTTCAGGAGCTTCTTGCGCCACTACACCCAAACCGCCTTGGTTATAGGCCTTAGCATTATAACGTTTATTTTCCGGTGCATATGAAGCAAACTGATTTATATTTTTATCAGCCCCCGTAAATGTTAAAATAACACCAGGATGGTTATTAATATTCATAGAATTAGTTGAGCTTATTTTATTAGTATTTTTAATACTGTTTGCTTTTCTAATTCCAGATGTTTGATAACCTTGTACAACAGGATATACGCGCATATTTACACCCCTAAATATTTTATACTACACTTTCGCAGAAAAACTTTTCCACGTATTATAGTAAAATAGTGACATGTTTTTTTTCAATAGTAATTTGACTTATTATTAAGAAATATTAAGTAAATTTTTTTCAATATATAAAGTTTTTTTATTCGGTTTAAAGTAAAATAGTTTCAAAAGGGGAATAGATGGACAGATTATTTGGATTTTTCGGAATTATATTAATTTTTGGCATAGCATATTTGATGTCGAACAATAAAAAAGCAATAAATTATAAAACTGTCGGAACAGGTTTTGCTTTACAAATCTTAATAGCAGTTTTTATATTTAAAGTACCAATTGGAAGAACTATATTTCTAAATTTGGGATTGTTCATCCAAAAAATATTAGATTTTGCAAAAGAAGGTGGTGCATTTGTTTTTGGACCACTTATGCACGATGAAAAATTAACATCAGTTTTCGGAATAGGAACTCAGGTATTTGCACTGCAACTGATTGCATCACTAATATTTATGATGATACTCGTGAATATGCTTTATTATTACGGAATTATGCAAAGAATAGTTCCACTTCTTGGTAAAGCTATGAACAAACTTATGTCTGTGAGCGGCGCTGAAGCACTATCAAATGTCGCAAGTTCTTTTGTTGGACAAATTTCAGCGCAAATCATGATCAGACCATATCTAGAAAAACTTACCAGATCAGAATTATTAGCATCAATGTCAGGCAGTATGGCTTGTATTTCGATGGCTACAATGCCAATATATATTGCAATGGGTATTCCTGCTCAATACTTGCTGGCTTCCGTATTTATGGCTGCTCCCGGAGCGCTTGTTATTTCAAAAATTGTTTATCCCGAAACAGGAACTCCCGAAACAAGTGAAGATATTAAAATAACATACAGCAAACGCAGACGACCATATATAAATGTTTTTGATGCAATATCCGCAGGCGCATCTGAAGGTATGAAAGTTGCCATAAATGTTGTAGCGATGATATTAGCGCTTGTTGCAGTTGTTGCAATGATAGATTGGATTTTAGGCGGAGTCGGAGTTTTTATTGTTAAATATTTACATATAAATTTTGCATCTTTTGATTTAAATACACTTTCTTTAAAATTAATTTTAGGTAAAATATTTGCCATATTTGCTTATTTTATGGGTGTTCCGATAAATGAAGCAACAACTGTAGGAAGCCTTATGGGTACAAAATTAGTATTGAATGAAATGGTTGCATATTTTGATATGACTCACTTGAATACGGTTCTATCACCAAAAAGCTATTTAATTGCAAGTTTTGCTCTTTGCAGTTTTGGCAATTTCGGTTCAATCGCAATTCAACTTGGCGGTATCGGAGAACTAGCGCCTAACCAGAAAAAGAATTTAGCAAGATTGGGTGTTAGAGCATTAATATGCGGAACACTAACTTGTTATATGTCAGCAGCAATCGCAGGTATTTTATTTAAAGGATAATCATTTATTATGAACATTTTAACAATAAATTTTGGCGGCATAGGTGATGAAATATTCTTTCTGCCAACAATAATTTCATTAAAAAAAGAATTTCCGGAAGCTAAAATAGCTCTGGCACTTGAACCCAGAAGCAAAAGCGTAAAAGATCTGACAAACTTGATTGATGATTTAATTTTTGTCGATATTAAAAGAAAAAACAAGTATATTGAACTTTTAAAACTAATTTTCAAAGCAAGAAAAGGTCATTTTGATATTGTTATATCCTCAGGCGGAAACAAATTTATCAGTATATTATTATGGCTCACAGGAATAAAAAAACGTTACGGGTACAATACAGGAAAATTAAGTGAAATCTTGCTTACTAAAACAGTTCCTCTAAACAAAAATCAATATGCCTGCGACATGTACCATGATTTGATTAACCCATTAACAGATAAGAAAACATTTTTGCCCGAAATAAATATAGAACAACAGGAAAAAATCCCAAATTCTGTATTAATACATCCCGGAGTCAGCAAAATGAGCATTCAAAAAGGAATGACAAAAACAATTACTCCTGAAAAATGGGCAGAAACAATCAATATGCTTTTGGAAAGAAATAAAAAAGTAATATTAGCAGGAGGCCCTGACGATGATGAATGTATCCAAAAGATACTATCAAGAATTGATTTAAATAATAATAATTTTGAAAATTTTTACGGCAAAACAAAAAACATAAGAGAATTAGCAATACTAATCGGAAAAGCAGAAAAATTCATATGTTCTGATTCTGCCCCATTACATATTGCAGTTGCAATGAAAACAAAAACATATCCGATATTTGGACCAACTGATGATAAAAAACTTATACCCCAATCTGATTTAATAATTCCAATAAAGGCAAATGACACTTGTCCCATAAAACCTTGTCTTTGGGAACATCGCCAAACAACTTGTCAAAGCCTTGATTGCTTAAACATTTCTGCTGAAGATATAATAAATAAAATTAATTAAATACCGACGCTCAATCCTGCGCAGACATTTATTGATTGACCTGTTATACCTTTTGCATCATCTGAAATAAGGTATCTGCATAAACTTGCGATTTCTTCAGGCTTTACAAATCTTTTTTGAGGAATGCAATCTATTATTTCTTCCTTTGAAAATTCACTTTCTTCAATAGAATTAAGCCCAAGTTCAGTTTCAACCCACCCGGGATTTATTGTATTCACTGTAACGTTATATTCTGCAAGTTCGAGTGCCAAAGCTTTTGTTAATCCTATCAAACCGGCTTTTGAAGACGAATATACACTTGCATAAGCTTCACCCATTACACCTGAAATTGAACCGATATTAATAATTCTGCCCCACTTATTTTTTTTCATATTACCTATTGCAGCAGAAGATAGTTTTGCAGGCGCAATCAAATTTGTCTGATATAGTCTTTGAATATCTTCTACGCAGGTTTTATCAAGAGAATTATATATATACTCTCCTGCATTGTTTATCAGAACATCTATTTTATTTTCAATAATATAACTTATCAATGGTTTTATATCTTTTGACAAATCGCAAACACAATAATTTTTAAAATTTCTTAAGGCATCCTCATTTCTGCCCGTAACAAAAATATTGCCCAAGCCTTGCAATTCTTGTGCAATAACGTTTCCTATTCCTTTTGATGCACCTGTTATAAGTATGTTCATAGTTTCATGAGATTCTTCGGCTTTTACTAAACGTCATCCTGAGCATAGCGAAGGATCTCTAAATATAAAAAGCCTCAGAATGACAACATTATTTAATAATTCCAAAACCTAACAAGAATGTGCAAATTAAGAATATTGCAGCCACAATACCTGTAAGTTTATTCAAACCTTTTTCAGCACTTTTTTGAGATGCAAAGACATGAGATGCTCCGCCAATCCCAGCAATTCCATCGCCTTTTGGGGAATGTAAAAGAATTAAAATTATTAAAAGTAGCGCAGATACTATTTGTACCACCCATACCAAATTTATTAACATTATTTTTTCTCCTTTTTCTTAGAAATAAAATGAGCTCTTTTTGAATTCAATTTTATATTTTCGAAAGTGTATAATCTTGCAGGTCTTTTTGAAGATGATTTTGTATATTCATCTAATTCTATCAAGCCATCTGTTGAAAGAGCTTTTTTTCTAAAATTACGTTTATCTAATTTTTTACCCATAATCAACTCATATGCTCGTTGCATTTCTGTTAAGGTAAATTTTTCATTCAATAATTGATATGCTACAGGGCAAAGTTCAAGTCTTTCTCTTGTTCTTTTCATAGAATATTCAATAATTTCCTTGTGGTCAAATGCCAAAGCAGGTAAATCAGAAATTTTATGCCATCCTAACTCCGGCGTAGTAACGATTTGAATATCTTCAGCTCTCACAAGAGCAAAATAAGCACAAGTTATAACTCTTGAATTAGGGTGTCTCAAAGGATCACCGAATGTATAAAGCTGCTCAAGATAGATATTATCAACATTTGTTCTTTCTTTCAAAACTCTTAAAGCTGCTTGATCAAGATTTTCAGATAACCTTACATATCCTCCGGGGATTGCCCATTTATCCTTAAAAGGTTCATTTGAACGTTTTACAAGTAACACTTGAAGCGCATCATTTTTCAAAGTAACTATTACAACGTCAACTGTTATCTCGTGTGTTTTTGTCTCGTTAAAAATCATAATAATTATCCGCCCTTTAGACCTATAATATAATAAAAATAAAAATTTACATTAGCTTATTATAACTTTCTGTTAACAAACCGTAACATGATTTAAAAAAAAGTAAATTACTTAAAAAAAAAATACTTTATATATATACGGGGATAAGAGTAACTATGACTTGGGGAATTTTAATCAATAATAATTATATGTGCAGACCGCAACATTGCGGACAAAATAATCTGCTCAATATGATTATGACTTATAATCTTTTCCAATACTTTATGAATTCTTTATTCAATCCTCAAAGGCTTCAGCCACAAGTACAATATCCTTGCTGTCAAGTTGCAGCACCGTCTATATTTTCACAACAGGTAAACCCATATGCGCAAATGAATCCTTTTGCACAAGCAAATCCATACGCACAGGCAAATCCATATGC
>CAMPBE010000058.1 GCA_946636615.1 uncultured bacterium
CAAATAAGAAAAATAGAGGAAAAATGTTCCTCTAACGTTTTACTTTTAAGGTTGTTTTTATGGTGTTTTTTAGGTAGGTAACTTGCATGGTGTATTTTTTACCTGCCTTGAGGTTTTTGATAACGTTTTTCTTAATGGTGAATTTAGCTATTCCTTTTTTGTCAGTTTTAGCTGTGAATTTCTTACCATTAACTTTTAAAGTTATCTTTTTATTTTTCAATGCTGTTTTACCGTTTTTGAGTGTTGCTTTAACTATAAGCTTTTTAGCAGACTTTTTAACGGTGTATTTGCTTGTTTTAAGGTTTTGTTTTACTTTTACGGTCTTTTTTATCATTTCGCCTTTATAAGTTGCGGTCAATACGTATTTGCCAGGCTTTAATGTGCTTGGTATTTTAAAAGCAATAATTCCTTGGGGACTGGTTTTGACCTTGTAGGTTTTCTTGTTGACCTTGATTGTCACCACTTGATTTTTACCAACCGGATTGGCATTGTCATTAAGTATGTATGATCTAAACTTGGATCCGTCATAGTAATACATTGCAATATTTTTTCCGCCTGAAAATCTTGAATATACAATGATTTGGCTTGTTTTAATCTCGCCGGTTTTTGGATTTTTGACAGTTATTTTTTGTTTTTTAGTCAATTTAGTGAATTTAAGGATTATGTAGCCTGAATTATCACTTGTGTAATATTTGGATTTTTTGTTGACGGTAATTAAAACCTTGGTATTTTTTATTGCATTTCCATTTGAATCCACAACTCTCAACTTATAATTGCAATTACTGTTTGTAGTTTTTTCAATATTGGAAGAAACTACAGTGTTTTTTATAATAATGTAATTGACAATTGATGTGTTGTTGTATGTGGTTGTGATGCTATACTTTCCAGGGTTGCAGGTTATATTAAGTTTAGCAAATCCGTTTTCATCTGCTTTAACTGTGTAGTTGTTCCCATTGAATTCAAAAGCAACATCTTCGCCAGGACCAACTTTTGCAACAAATGGCTCTTCATTAGTATAGTATTTAACTAAACCTTGGGTAATGTTTAAATCTGAAACAGTGTAGGCTTTTACAATAGCTACTGCATCTTGTTTTGCCAGATCATCCCATGTTTTTCCATCCAAACTTGCAAATGACTGTCCGTTTTTAACAGGGATTCTAAGCTCATCAACAGCAAACATTTTATTTTCAAATTTTATTTTAAAAATATCTCCTTTTTTGATTTGAACCAATTTATTTAATTTGATGGTTTCATATCCTTTGAAGTTACTTACACCTTTTTGATTGTAAACGACAGCGTCATTAACAATTATAGATACTCCATAATTCATGCCAGCTTTATCGAAATAGGTTCCAACAGCTGCAATCAATTCGTCTTCATCAGCAGTAAATGTATTGTAATAATACTTATATGTGGATGTCGCCAATTGACCGCCGACATTGATTTGGTAAATCCTATTGTATGTGTCATTATTGATTATGTAAGCTATATTGTCATCACTTCCAAGGGTAAGGTCATAATAGGAGACATAGAAATATCCGCCGTCACCCCAGTCGGTTCCCCAGCTGTTTTTACAAATCCATGCTCCGTCACCAGGCGGTGTTTTCAAGAAATTTTTTGCAGAATAGCTATCGTTCCAACCGACAATACAAATTCTATGATTTGCCGAACCGTCTCCATAATAATATTGTGCCGCATTTGATTTGTTATAATACTTTGCAGTGTCAAAGTCTGCACGATGACTGGTAGCTACAGCACCATAACGAATTAATGCATCCTTGATTAAACTGTTATCTCCGGCATTTTGTCTTCCAGGCATAATTACTGCATTCTGAACGTGAATGTCTTCAGGGGTTATGAATAATGAAGATATCTTACCAAGCTCGTCATATTCATCATATCCTGCAGGGAAAACTCCTAACCAGTCAGTAAGATAAGATATGGCTCCGTATTCAAGACCTCCTTCAATACTTCCCATTGCTCCATATTTGGAATACCTGAGCATTGAGTTTTGAGCATTGTTTACTGATAGGGAGTATGTAACATTTGCATATCTGAGTAATGATGATTCCAATGCGGCAAGATTACCGAACATCCAACAAGCACCATTGAATCCTTGTTCTTGGACTGGTGTGACCCAACCGTAATCTCTTAAATCAAAGTGGGCTGGCATTTCATCAAATGCAAGTGTGTTGTTCTGTATTATAAATGTGTTTGCAGTATTTTCAAAATTATAGAAGTCATTTGTATTGTTAAATGAGCACTTATCATCTGTGAAGTTATTATTATTTTCATCTATTACTGATCCATATACTGTATATATGCTTGTAACATTTGAAGGATTTTCAAAATAATTATTCCTCATTTTTAAATTGGTGTCATATGCATAAATTGTAGTAACGTTAAATGCAGAATTATTTTCAAAAATATTTCTTGCAAGAACTACGCGTCCTGAATCAAAATAACATGCTCCTCCATAAGATATTTCATCATTTAGGCTGTTAAATTTGAATTTTGAATCTGCAATACCTACAGTACTAAAACTGGTATAGATTGCGCCGCCTTCATATTCTGCATTATTTGAAGTGAATTCTGAATCTCTAACTATTAAAGTTCCATCTAACTGTAAAATGGCTCCTCCAAAAGATGAATAACAGTTATTGAATTTACAGCGGGTGATTTCAATTAACCCTCTAGCATTCTTATTATCTCCTAGAATGTCTAGAAAAATTGCCCCTCCGTTGTTTGCACTGGACACATTGTCAAATTCATTATCATTAATGTTCATATTAATATTTTGTTTACCTGCTATTGCACCAGCAGTCTTATTTGCATATAAGTTTCTAAATTTTGTGTTGTTTATTATAACATCACAGCTTTCTTCACAAAATATTGCAGTGGCGTACTTTGAAGTGGTATTTAGGAAAATGGAGTTTAAAATTTCCAAATCTGCCTTATACATATAAATTTGGCCTTTGATAATTTTATCAGAATTACTGATAAATGTAGAATTATAAATGTTCACTTCAGAACCATAAGAAGTGATTGAAGATCCCTCTTCTCCACTGGTGTCAATAAATTTACAGTTGATAGCAGTTAATTTCGCATTGTTTGTAAATACTGCTCCAACATTGTCGGTAGTTCCGGTGCCTTGACAATTTATAAATGTTACATTGTTTAATGTCAAAGTAGAATTGGTTGAAATTGCTGAACCGGCATCATGAGCACAGTTTTTTATTATCAAATTATTTATTGTCAATTTTTTTCCGGTGATATTAAATGCTCTGGCCTGATTGTCACAGTCTATAATGTGATTATTACCATTAATGACAAAATCAGTTTTATTTATAAAAATTCCTGTGGCAGAATCAAGACTGCTTGTATTTCCGAATTTATAATCGCTTTTAAGATCAATACTTGAATCTGCACTATAAATTTCATTCTCAAGTGTCGTAAATGATTTCTCATCTGCGCCAATGTCTTTTAAAACATTCATATTGTCTGTATCGTTCAAATCAGCTGCGGAAATTGCAGTGACTGAAAAGAATAATATGAGCAATATTAATGAATGTAAAATAAGTTTATTATATTTCATATTTATCCCCATATATTGTACATAATATATTTTATTGGGTTAAATATTTAAGTTTATTCAAAAAATAAAGAGAGTTAGGAATTGATTTCCTAACGTTTGACTTTTAAGGTTGCTTTTACGGTGTCTTTGAGGTAGGTAATTTTAACAGTGTATTTTTTACCCGCCTTGAGTTTTTTGATAGCTGCCTTTTTAATTGTAACCTGTACGATTCCTTTTTTATTAGTTTTAGCGGAGTATGTTTTTCCATTTACTTTGAATGAAACTTTTTTATATTTAATAGCTTTGTTTTTGCTGGTTTTGAGTGTTGCCTTTAAAACTAATTTTTTAGCGGATTTTTTAACAGTTACAGTCTTTTTAGCTGCTTTCAATACTTGTTTCACTTTAACTGTTTTTGAAATGGTCTGTCCTTTGTAGGTAGCTTTTAAAGTGTATTTTCCAGGAGTTACTTTGTTAGGTATTTTGAATGAAATGTAACCTTTAGAATCTGTATATCTGTTGTAACTTTTGTTTTTGATTTTTATGGTTACTTTCACATTTTTTCCGACAGGATTTCCATAATCGTCATAAATCCTCACTTTAAATTTGGTTCCGTCATAGTAGTCCATTGCAATGTTTTTAACGCTTGAGAATCTTGAAACGATATTTATGTCAGCAGACACCTCTTCTTCAGTGTTCGGATTGTACAGTATCAATTCGTGTTTGCCTATGCTTAATTTAGGCAATGGAATGGACACACTACCATTGACATCAGTGGTTAATGTGAAGTTTTTGCCGTCAATTGATCCTGTAATATTTGTGTTGTTTAAACACTCATCATCTAGGTCAAAGAATACTACATCAATTGGTGCTTTACTGTTGTAGGTCCTTGTATATTCATCATCAATGTCTATAGAAGAATATATTTCGAAAACATCAACAAATTCATCGTCATCATATTCAACAGTAATGCTATAGTTTCCAGGGGTGATGTTTTGATCAAATTCAACTTTACCGTCTTTAACGATGCCTGAAGCGATGCTTGCACCATTTTTTGAAAGGGTAACTTTAGCCCCTTCAGCATATCCTTTAATTACGGCTTTGTTCGGATTGTAATGCTGTGTTGGATTTGATGCAGCATTTTTGTTTTTGAAAGTATAAACTTTAATACAAACTGCTTTACCTTGTGCACTGTAATCAATGATGTTTTTACCGTTTTGGTATATTGAGGTTCCTTTTTCAAAGTATTGTCTTGAATTTTCAAGAACTGGAGCGTATTTTGTTTGGATTTGCACGGTAAATTTAGTGTTTTTACCAACAGCAACCTTTTTGTTTAGTTTAACTGTTTCAAATCCGCTGAATTTTGACTTGCCGCTTTGTGTATAAACCTGTTTGCCGTTAACAAAAATTGTTATTTTGTAGTTTTGATTAGCGGTAAAGAAGTATGTACCTACGCCTGCAATCATCTCTCCTTCTATGCTTGTGTAGGTATTTTTGTAAATTACGTCATTGCCTTTTTCACTTTTGTAGTAGTCTCCTTCAAAAGCGGCAACGTCATATTGGTAAAGCCTGTCGTAGACTTCTGTATTGTTGATTATATAACCTACTGCATAATTAAATCTAAGCGGTGCATCGTAATATGAAAGGTAGAAATAACCGTTATCTCCCCAATCGGTTCCCCAGCTGTTTTTACAAATCCATGCGCCGTCATGGCCAGGGTTTATTTTGAAGTTGTCTCTGGAGAAGTTGTCGTCCCATCCTACTACTGTAACGAAGTGGTTTCCCAAACTTTGATTGTTACAGTATGACGCTTTTGTATCCTGGTTATAATATTGATTGTTCGGATTTGCTCCGTTTACGAAAACAGTCAATGCCCCGTACTTAATTAAGGCATCCTTCATTGAAGTTATATTTACCGGATCAAGGATTGCGGCATCTGAAATGTGGTAGCTGTTGTCGGTAAATATGATTGGAGATATTTTTCCAAGTTCATCGTATTTGTCGTTTTCACTGTCTACAACACCTAACCAGCTTAAGATGTAACTTAAACCGCCGAAAATGTAGCCTCCTTCAGTCATGGAAGGTTTTCCGTAAATTGAATATCTGATACCTGAGTTTTGGATGTTGTTGTTGGAGATATCTAATTTAATCCCGGTTGCTTTTAGGAATGCAGATTCAAAAGCGCCTGTAGTACCGAATGCCCAACATGCACCATTCCTTCCTTGGTCTTCAACAGGAGTCACAACTCCAAAGTCACGCAAGTCAAATTTAGCATCATTAACGCTTCCGGTTACTGCAATTGGATTTAAAACGATTTTTTTACCTGGGAAATCTACAATTGTAGCAAAGTTTTCTTCATCGTAATCGAATTTATCGCCGGTTTTTGTGTTAACATTTTTATAATAGGAACCCTCTTTAAGGAAGTTTCCGTGCAATCCCTCTTTGTTGTTTTCAAAGTAGGAATTTAAAAGTTCAATGTAGCTTGCAAAGGAGTATATAGCTCCTCCTTCAAAAGCACTGTTATTTATGAAATCACAAATTTCAATTTTTTGTGTGCCGTAATCAAGATACATCGCTCCACCATTGGAGAATTGCATGTCCTTATATTCAAGGGTATTGTTTTTAAAAAGACATCCTCCTGCATAGAATGTGCAGTCTGAGGTATAAACGGCTCCGCCGGAGTAGGTTGCCTTGTTATTTGTAAAATTGGAGTCAATGATGTTCATTCTTCCTCCAAGCTGCAATATTGCCCCACCGAATTCTGAGTAACATTTGTCAAATACGGTTTCTCTGACAATAACCCATTCATTGGCGTTTCCATCGGCACCGTTGACATCGATATAGATTGCCCCACCGTTTTTTGCGGAACTGACATTTATGAATTTACAGTTTTTAATGTTTAATGAAACTGGGTCGTCTTTATAGGTACCTAGTTTTTTTGCAGCAACTGCACCACCGGTAGCGGCTGCACGTAAATTGGAAAATATACTGTTTGTTATGTCCATTTTAGAGCCGGATCCATAAATTGCTGTTGCATATGTTGAGGTTGCATTTTCAAAAAGAGAGTTTTGGACATCAACCACGGCGTTTACAGCATAAATTAATGACCATTTTATAGGATTTTTGTTTGTAAATGTGGTTTGTTTGATGTAGAGGTTACTTTTCTCTGCAAAAATTGCTGAGCCTTCTGGTGCATCATTGTTTTCAAACAGGCAATTGTTGGCATTCAATTGACTTTCAAATAAATATATGGCCGCACCTGTACTGTTATCTTTATTATCAATAAATTTTACATTATTTAATGTTAATGTAGAGTTTTCCAGTATTATGGCAGTTTTGCCACAGTTTTTAATGGTCAAATCCTTAATTTCAAATTCACCATTAACTAATCTGAATACTCCTGCTTTGTTACTTCCATCAATGGCATGATTGTTACCGTTGATATGATAAGTGTTATCATTACTTCCTGGAATTTTCATCCTGTCATATTTATCGCTTTCCATGTTGAATGCATAATCTGCTGTTAAATTTGCTGAACTTTCAATATCATTAAATAAATCAGCATAGGTTTTAACTTCGTCTGCGGAAACGACATCTCCGTCAGTCATCTCCAAACTGTCGCTGGTCTGGTTTGTATCTTCAGCAAAAACAAATCCAACAGAGAAAATCATTAACACAAGAAATATTATACTTATCTTAAAAAATTTCAAGTTTATCTTCTCCATTTAGTTATCATTAATACTTTATTTAAACTATTATTAAAATATTTTTGACATTTTGAGTTTAAAAATTAGATGATTGATGTTACTGTTCAAGATTTTGTAGTTAAATGAATAAAATCTGTTTAAAAAGTGATGCATTTAAAAAATGTGACCTGAGTCATATTCTAAAAAAAAGAAAAGAATAAGACAAAAGTCTTATTTCAATAAAGATTCGATAGTTTCTTGATTTGGAGCATTAATTTCAATTACTTTGCCGTCAACACCATAATCGAAAATTGCACGACCATCTTTTTCACTAAGGAAACCATCTTGACCTGCGAGAGATATTGGGTTGGCACCGGTTAAGTTTTCGATTTTACCGTCATTTGCGAAGAATACTTTAACGATTATGTTGGTGTCGTTGTTGTAGAATTCAGTAGCGGATACTTTGCAGCCTTCACCAAATGCATCGGTGTCGTTAGCTAACATTCTTGCAGATTCATTTTCTTGAAATCCTTCAGGAATTTTTAAGTCTACGCCTTGTAAACTAAGTTTACCATTATCTATAGATATGTCTCCCCCATCGGAATTTGATTCGCTTCCGAATGAAAAACTAAATCCTTCAGCGCTGACTGCACCAATGGATACTCCGATTGCAATTAATGCAACTAAAACAATCATTATTTTTTTCATTAAAATCACCTAATTTTTATAACATTAACTGTTATGCTTATACCTTTGATAATTATGATATAAATATGTATATTCAGGTTTTCGTGTACGTTGTGCAGAGATTCTCCTTTTTTGTACAATACTGTTAGAAATTCCCTAAATTGCTTAAAAATAGTTCATATGTAATAATTGTATTGATGGTTTTGGTGTTAAAAAAATGGTGTGAAGAAGATAACTGTTTAGTTATCTTCGAATCTTCTTCTGTCAATTAATTCTTGACGTTTACCTGGGTTCCAACCACCAGATGCAGATTTTGCACGTCCAACTTGTTGTACGTATCCGGTAATTCTGTCATACCATTCTACATCTTCGCTTTCACCGCAGGTAGGGCATGTATTATTTAACCCTTTCATTAAAGTTTTACATTTAAGACAGAAACTTAATGCTGAGCTGTAAGCCCAGAATCCGATATCGGATTTTCTTGCAATTTTGTTAGTTAAACTCATTAATGAATCTGGATCGGAGTATGATTCTCCCATGAATGCATGGAAGATGTGTCCACCAGGAGTTAAACTGTG
>CAMPBE010000059.1 GCA_946636615.1 uncultured bacterium
AGTGATTATAAGAAGTTTCGTTTTAATATTTGATTAACACAACAAAATTATAATTATGATATTATATAATTATGGAATTTGAAGAAAAAACATTAAATTCAGAACAAATATATAATGGAAAAGTTGTTAAAGTTTTTAGAGATGACGTAGAAATTTCTGACGGACATAAATCTTTTAGAGAAGTTGTCAGACATAGTGGCGGAGTTGTTATTTTAGCTTTTAAAGAAAATAAAGTTTTGATGGTCAAACAATTTCGCTATCCTATGCGTAAAGTTTTGCTGGAGCTACCTGCAGGAAAACTTGAACAAGGTGAAGATCCTTTTTTAGCTGCAAAAAGAGAACTTGAAGAAGAAACCGGCTACTGCGCTAATAAATGGACTGATTTAGGTTATGTTTATACATCTCCCGGATATAGTGATGAAAAATTGTATCTTTATAAAGCTGAAGATTTAGAATATACGCAATGTCATCCAGATGTGGGCGAAATACTTGAACCATTAGAATTTGAATATGATGAAGTTCTAAAAATGGTAAAAAACGGCGAAATTAATGATGCCAAAACTCTTTGTGCATTAATGAGGGCAAAATTATGATAAAAATGGTTGCAACTGATATAGACGGTACAATATTAGATTGGAGTTTGGGTGGATTTACGCCAGCTTTGAAGAATTGCATAAAAAATCTTACAGATTCCGGAATTAAAGTTGTACTTGTCACAGGCAGAATGCATGAATCAGCAAGAGTTATGGCTGATGAACTAGGATTAAAAACCCCTATAGTATCTTATCAAGGCGGAATGATTAAGGATAATTGTGAAAACGGAAAAGTTTATTACAGAAAAGATTTGGATGTAAAAAAAGCAAAAGAAATTATTGATTGGGCAAGAAAAAACAATATTCATATAAATTTGTATATGGATGATATTTTGTATGTAGAGAATGACAACGATACAATAAAAAAATACACCGGTGTAAGATATGTAAATTATAAAGTATGCTCTTTTGATGATTTAGAAATTAAAAATGTAAATAAAGTTCTTGCAATTGACTATAACGATGCAGACAGGGTAACAAAATGGGTTGAATATTTGAGCAAAAAATATCCTGAATTATATATTGTAAAATCAACTCCATATTTTTGTGAAGTTTCAAATATAGATGCTAAAAAATCACGTGCTGTTGAATTTTTATGCAAGGAATGGGGAATTAAAAAGGAAGAAGTTTTAACAATAGGTGATCAAAATAACGATATAGAACTTTTAAAAGCCGGCGGTATAAAAGTTGCAATGGGAAACGGCACACCTGAATTAAAGGAATGTGCCGATTTCATAACTGATACTGTTCAAAATGACGGTTTTGTAAAAGCTGTTGAAAAATTTATTTTGTCCCCGGTACAGTAAATTTTGTACCACATCTTAAGCAATAAATTTGTAATCCTTCTTCGTCATCATCAACATCTTCAAAACCTTTGATGCGAACTTCGCCGTTTTCATCAACATCCGTTTTGTATTTTGTTCCGCATCTTGGACACGCAACAAATTTATATCCGTTTGCCTCTTGTACAGTCGCGATTTCACTTTTTCCAACAGAAGTTTTTGGTATAAATGCGTGTATATCAACTTTTCGAGCCGCTGTAGAAGTACCTTCTGTTGCAATATATCCTTCTAAAGGTAACGCAACAACCGCATTTCCGTATGCTGTTGCTTCTTGTAATGTATCGTTTATCGGATAAATATTAACACGCAAATCTATCACTGCATTGGCATTTACATTTTCTGCATTTTGCCACATTTTTTCTATTGCAGATTGACGATATCCTATCCCTTCACCTGATGTAGCACTGCCGAAAACTATTTTTTTATACTCTACTATCTTGTATCCTTCAATATTATCACTCATTGATAATAACACTTTTATACCTCCTAAACTGTAAATTTTGTACCGCACTTTATGCAATAAACTTGCATTCCATTCTCAATCGGATCTACATCTTGAAGACCATTTATATAATTGTTGCCATTCTCGTCTGTATCCAATTTATATTTTGTCTTACAATGAGGACAAGCTATAAATTTAAATCCTTTGTTTTCTATTATATCACCTTTTCTAGAAATTGAAATATTTTGTTTTTTAGGTTTTTCTGCATTTTGCGATTCTTCCAAACAGTTTTTATCTGCGATATACGCATCAACAAATTCAGCAAGAATATTACCCAATCCGCCTGTAGGAACATAATGCTTAATTGGTCTTATAACTACTGCATTTCCATATGCAACAACCTCTGCATTATTTCCGTATGGAGAATTTGTTATTTCAAATCGAAAATTAATTACTGCATTAGCACCAATTCTTCTCGCTGAAGCAAGCATTCTATCAAGAGATTTCTGTCTTGCTTCGTCTGATAATTCAGTATATGAAGTCAATTCACCGCCAACTAGATTTTTAAATCCCATAAACATATCTTGAACAACATCTTTGGAACGCATTGAGATACCCCAAACCATTCCTTTATAATCCATAACCTCGTATCCTTGAAAATTTTCTTTTTCTGTAACAAGAATTCGATTTCCAACCTCAGGACGTGTTCCTGATAATAAATCTTCACGATTAATCATTAATTATTCTCCTACATTGCATTATCATTTGTATCACTGTTATTCTTTTCTTCAAGTTCTGTTCCGCAAACTTTACAACATTTTGATTTCATATGTTCAGAACGAAAACTTTCTCCACAATTTGGGCAAATATAATACTTTCTTGATTTTAAAGAATTTCTATATGCAGATACGCAAAACCATATTAATAAAACTAAAAGTAAAATATTTAAAAATGTACTCTTATAAATAAACATTAATGCTTTTGTAAATATCATATTAACCGCCTTTTTTATAATGTTAATTTAGATTGTTGTTTTTGACATCATATGATAATATTAGAATATAAATTTAAATTAAAATTAAAGGAATAATATGTACAGAATTGGATTAGGATATGATATTCATAAATTAACAGAAGGCAGAGAACTTATAATTGGCGGAGTTAAAATTACGCATGAAAAAGGATTGCTGGGTCATTCTGATGCAGATGTTTTAATTCATGCAATTATTGATGCAATGCTGGGTGCTTTATGCCTTTCAGACATCGGAACACTGTTTCCTGATACGGACGATATTTTTAAAAACATAGACAGCACAATTTTATTAAAAAAAGTTTATTCACTTATTAAAGATAAAAAATATGTTATAGAAAATATTGACAGCAATATAATTGCTCAAAGGCCAAAAATGATGCCGTATATTCCTAAAATGAAAGAAGTTTTGTGTAAAATTTTTGAAATTTCACAAGACAGATTATCCATAAAAGCCAAAACAAATGAAAAAATGGATGCCGTAGGACAAGAACTTGCAATAGAAGCTCAGGCTGTTGTTTTGCTAAAGAAAGTATAAAATGGATATTATAGAAAGACTTTATAAAGAAGCAAATAAAGATTATCAGGCTTTTTCAAAAAAAATCATGCCTGATGCTGATGAAATGCTCGGAGTCAGAATGCCTGTTTTGCATAAAATTGCTAAAGAAATTTATAAAACCGAAGATTGGAAAAAATTTTTACAGAATAAAAATTGTCAATTTTGGGAAGAACTTATGCTACAGGCAATGGTTATAGGTGAAATTAAAACTGAACCAAAAGAAATTTTAAAATATGTAAAAGATTTTGTTCCGAGAATTAATGGCTGGGGAGTTTGTGACGGGTTTTGTGCAGGATTGAAATTTACTAAAAACAATCCTGATTTGGTTTGGGATTTTATTCAACCGTATTTTTATTCTAAGAAAGAGTACGAAAAGAGATTTGCACTTGTTATGATGCTGAATTATTTTTTAACAGACAAATATATAGACAAATGCATTGAATATATAGATAATTTTAAAGATGATCGTTATTATGCAAAAATGGCTGCTGCGTGGGCACTTTCTATCTGTTATATAAAATATCCCGAAGAAACTTTAAAATACCTGAAAAAATCAAACCTTGATAAATGGACTTTCAACAAAGGAATACAAAAAATTTGTGAATCATTGAGAGTTGACAAAGAAACAAAAAACTACCTCAAAACATTAAAAAAATAATATATTTATCTATTGTATAATAACATTACAACACATTGATAATTTATAATAAAAGTAGGACAGTTCCACAACTCCTTTTTATGCACGACAAACTTTTCTGCACAAAGGTGTACGAAAGGAGGGAAATGCAATGATGTCAGAGCAAATCAGAAGCATAATAAAAGGCATCCTAGTCGTAATAGGACACCTTCTATTAATATTTGCTTCATTGTTGTAGGGACTGCAACGGCAGTTGTATAGGCAACTGCCTCCCTACTCTTATTATAAATTATTTTTCTTATTTTTCAACCCTATTTTTTATATTTGTAACAAACAGACAATTTCTAAAGATAAAAATACTTTATATATACATAGGGGAAATTAAGAAAGAAATTAAAATGAACACAAAGGGGATTTTTAGCTTTTTAAAAAGCGCTATTTCAAGAAAGCCTGCAGTTAATACTTTGTCAGGTATTACAAAGACACAATTGTCAAAACAAACTGGAATTTTAAACTTTAAATCTATTTCCGAATTAAAAACAGACACTATTATGGTAAGAACACCTGTTCCGGAATATTTATATCATCTTACAAGTCCAATAAATTATGATAACATGTTAAAACAAGGTTTTATTAGGACATCACAAACACCAAAAGGAATATATTGTATTGAAGTAAATAATTTTTTAAATGAATGGACTAAATTAAAAATAAATAACGGTTCTAGAACAATACAGGATGAACTTATTAAATATTTACAAAAAAATTCCGATGAAATAGTTGTACTACAAATCCCAACTGCAAATTTAAGAAATAGTTCTAATATAAAAATTAGAAGTCAAAATTTATTATATCAAAGAGAAATTGATCCAAGAAACAATCCAACATTGATGAAACATTTATTAGAAGGTGACAATGTAAGTTTAGCAGATTCGTATATAAGCAAAGGAGATGCTATAGAATATATTATTCCGGATGCTGTTCCTGTTGGAGAAGTAAAATTGGTAGGGAAATTTAATCTAAGGTCAAATAACATCAACGAAATATTTTCTGATATATTACAAAATGGCAAAACAGGCTAAATTAAAATATTTTATTGTGTATAAATTAAACTATAAAATTTTTATTACATTGTTTATGTTATACTTTTCTCATAAGAGGTAGATTAAATGGAAAAGTATTATTTAACAACAGCAATTGATTATGTAAACGGTGCCCCACATATCGGACATGCATACGAAAAGATTTTGACAGATATAATTTCAAGACATTACACACAAAGATGCGATGATGTTTTTTTCCTTACAGGAACTGACGAACACGGTATAAAAATTCAAAAAACCGCACAAGGCAAAGGAGTTACACCTAAAGAACTTTGTGATGAAAATGCTCAAAAATTCAAAGATGCTTGGAAAGCTCTTGATATAGATTATACAAAATTCATCAGAACAACTGACGATTATCATGAAAAAGCTGTTCAAAAAATATTTGACAAATTATTGCAAAAAGGCGATATTTATAAACACTCTTATGAAGGCTGGTACTGTTCCGGCTGCGAATGTTTCTTAAACCCGAAAGATTTAACAGAAGACGGGCTTTGTCCGGATCATATGAAAAAACCAGACATTGTATCAGAAGAAAATTATTTTTTCAAACTTACAAAATATAAAGATGCAATAATCAAACATATCAAAGAAAACCCTGATTTTATTATGCCTGCATTCAGAGCAAATGAAGTTTTAAACCAATTGGAAGATATACAAGATATTTCAGTATCTCGTGCAAAATCAAATGTTCAATGGGGTATTGATGTTTTGAGTGACCCTGAACAATCAATATATGTTTGGATTGATGCTTTATCAAACTATATTACGGCACTAGGATACGAACCTGATAACGAATCTGATGATTTCAAAAAATATTGGCCTGTAGATGTTCACGTTATCGGTAAAGATATTTTGAAATTCCACAGTATTTATTGGCCTGCATTTTTGATGGCATTGGATTTGCCGTTACCAAAACATATTTTTGCACACGGTTGGATTACAATTGATGAATCAAAGATGTCAAAATCTTTAGGCAACGTAATTTCACCAACATCTGTTTTGGAAACATTCAATATGGAATATCCTGATGCTTTCAGATATTATATGGCAACATCAGCACCATCCGGACGTGACGGAAATTATTCCGATGAAGATTTTAAAGAAAAGGTTAATGCACATCTTGCAAACAGCATGGGAAATCTTTTAAACAGAACTTTATCAATGCTTGTTAAATATTTTGACGGTGAAATTAGACCTGAATTCAAGAATGAAAATCCTTTAGCTAAAAAAGCTTTGGCAACTGTTCAAATTGTTAAAAACCATTTTGACAATTTTGAAATTGCTGAAGCAGGACAAGAAATTATTCAACTTGTTGATGCTACAAACAAATACGTTCAGGATAATGCTCCTTGGACTTTAGCTAAAGAAGAAAAAATGACAGAATGCGGTCAAGTTTTGACTAACGTATTGGATATTATGTGTATAATTTCATCATTAATTTATCCATACTGTCCTAATATTGCAAAAGCAATGGCTTCTCAACTATCATTTAATATATCAACAAAACTTGATGATTTGAAATCTGATATGGTAAAAACAGGCAAATTAATTTCCAAAGAAGATATCAAACCTGTATTTTTAAGACTTGATAGCGAACTTGCGGATAAAAGTAAAAAGAAATAGTATTTATACATAATAAATTTTTGGTGACTATATATATGTTTCCACTAAAAATTATCAAAACTGTCATGCTGAACTAGTTTCCATAGTTGTCCAAGATATTTGTCATTACGAGGTAAGCAAAGACAATTCTTTTTATCTATCTTATACATTTATGAGCAGTTATGAAAACAAGTTTGGAATGACATTATGATTGTCGTTTGGTTCACTTTAGTGGTAACTGCTATATAATTACCTTATTTTTTAACTTTATCTGAACGTTCTCTAACAGAAATTTTAATTGACGTTCCGAAAAATCCGAACGCTTCACGTAATTTATTTTCAATATATCTTTTGTAATGATCTTTCATTAAATCAGAATTATTTGCAAAAATAACTATATGCGGAGGTTGAACTCCTGTTTGAGTTACGTACATTATTTTTAATCGTTTTCCTTTAGAAGATGCAGGAGGATTCAGCATATAAGCTTCTTTAATAATTTTGTTTAAAAGTCCTGTAGAAATACGTTTTGTGCATTCTGCATAAACGTTTTCCGCTTCAACAAAAATAGTATTCAATCTCTGTTTTGTTACTGCAGAAATATAAATTTTTGGTGCATATTCAAGAAACGGAATTTCATTTGCAAGTTTTTTATTATATTGATTAATAGTATTTGATTTTTTATCTTCAATTAAATCCCATTTATTAATTGCAATAATAATACCTTTTCCTGCTTCTGTAATTATTGAGGCAATTTTTTTATCCTGATCGGAAATACCTTGTGTTGCATCAATAACCAAAAGTGCAACATCACAATCTCTTATTGCTCTTATTGCTCTATCTACTGCGAATTTTTCTACACCCCAATCAACTTTTGATTTTTTTCTTATTCCTGCCGTATCAACAATAATAAATTCTCTGTCTTTGTAGGTAATAGAGCTATCTATGCTATCTCTTGTTGTACCTGAAATATCAGAGACGATTACACGATTTTCATTCAATAAAGCATTGACTATAGAAGATTTTCCGGCATTTGGTCTTCCGACAATCGCAATTTTAATAGTGTTATCTTCTTCTTTTTCAATATCTTGTTCAAAATCTTCAGTAACTAAATCCAACAAATCACCAACACCACCTGAACCATGAAGCGCTGAAATTCCGATAGGTTCACCAATTGCAAGTGAATAAAAATCATTTACCATTAACAAAGATTCCGGATTATCAGATTTATTAACTGCTAAAAATATTGGTTTTCCTGATTGTCTTAAAATATTTGCAATATCATAATCAACAGGATTAACTCCTTCTTTTCCGTCAACAAGAAAAATTATTTTGTCCGCTTCTTCACAAGCAATTTTTGCCTGATCAAAGATTGAAAGCATAATTTCATCTTCATCACCCGGAATAATACCGCCTGTATCAATGATAGTAAACAATTTATTTTGCCATTCAACATCAAAATAAATTCTGTCACGAGTAACCCCAGGCAAATCGTCAACGATAGAATTTCTTGTACCTATCAAACGATTTACAAATGTTGATTTTCCGACGTTTGGACGTCCTACTATTGCTACAATAGGTTTTGTCATAAACCGATTGTAGCATGAAAATTTTACAGAATAAATATTATCGTAATATATTTTCCTTCCCCTATGATGGAAG
>CAMPBE010000060.1 GCA_946636615.1 uncultured bacterium
TCTTCGTCATTCTGAGTAGAGCGAAGAATCTCATAATTATTTGAGGTAATTTTTTCCGGCAATTAAAATTGTCTTCTTTCTAATGAACTTGCAAACCTTCAAAACTGCGCCTCGCAATTAACGGTACCGCTCACAATTAAATCGAAAAGCGTGGTTTCCGATTATGATTGTTCGCTTCTCGCTGACGCTCGTACCTCAGCTCGGCTTGCTGTACCTACATTAGAAAACAAACAAACGAAAAAATCAAGTTTTATGCACGCAAAAAACCTTCCCTGTCTTTTGGATAAAATTCAAGACCATCTGTACTTCTTAATGTTGTTGCTATTTCAGGTGTTGTGTCTGTGTTTTGTAGAATTTGTTTTTTAGATGCAAGCTCTTGTAGTTTCTTAGTTTCCTGTCTGCCTAACTGATATCCCCATTCATTAGGGTTGGTAATTATTGATCTTGCCAAAGCTGAATTTTCTGTTTCCAAAGCAATATCAGGAGCAATTTCTTTATATGTTCTTGCTAATTTTACTATATCAGCTTCTCCTTTTATTCCAAGTGTATTAAGTAGATCTCTAATCTCGCCTTTATTGCCATTATAAACTGCGCCAAAAACTTTTTCTTTACTTATTTTACCATTTGCATACCTCATCACAAGGTCTAACATAGATGTGTTGCTTTTTAAAAATGTTAATAATTGGGATTCATTTGCGGCTTTGCAATATTTTTCGACAAAAATTTCCTTTTCTTTTTGTGAACGAGAATTAAGGTAGTTTGTAATTTCAATATTGTTGTTTTCAACAAGTTCAATAAGTTTTTGAGTATCTCCGATTTTAATTGCGTCATTAATAGCTTGGGCGGTTGATTGATTTTGAACATAATTTGCATATGTGCTTTCAGAAGCGTTAACACCTTTACATTGATCTAATTGACCTTCACAAGCCCTTATTACATTTTCATTACCTGTTGCATAAGTTACTCTAATAGCATCAGCCTGAACACTTTCATCATAATTATGAATATTGCTTGATGCAAGCTCTAAAACCTCATCATATTTTGATTTATTCATAATTGTTGAGTGAATTTCAAGTTGATTTTCAACATCACAATTTTGAACATCATTTGCCAAAGCAGATTGAGCTTTAATGTTTGCTTCATCGCTAAAGTAATTTGCCATGCTCATAACATTATCGGCAAGTGTTCTTTGGCCTTTGCCTTTGTATGATGATGCGCTACCTCCAAATGCTTCGTATGCACTTTCGTCTTGGTGTTGAATAATTGAATTCTTTAAATTCGTTTGAAATTCAGAACTTCTGTTTTCGGAAATATAATGACCGGCTTGTTTGATTCTACTGTTACGAGCTTCTTGTGTATATGAATCCCAATTTTTATTTACGTCATCTGCAACGTCATATTTACTTTGCTCAGACCAATCTGCTTCATCCATAGATGCTGCAACAAGCTTGTCATCCATTTCAGAAAATTGACTTACTTTTATTAAATCATCTTTCTTACCTTCACCGGCTTTTGCATAAGATACACCGACAAAAGTACCGATATCTTTTTGCATTTCGCTGTCAAAAGTTTTATCTTCATATGCCAGCTTTAAGTCATCTGGACTGATATCAGAACCTTTCAAAACAACGTCGTGTTCATCTACGATAGTTGAAACTTCCTGTATACCTTTTGCATTTTTTAGTATACTGTTATCTTCGGCAAGTATGTTTTCTAATACTTTGTTTAATACTTCTCTGCCGGATAAGGATGTTCCTTTTATTAATTCTTTAATAATTGCTCTGCGTTCATTTATGTTACTTGCATTGCGCAAACGTGTTTCAACATATACTTTTACGGCTTGATATGCAGGATCTTCAACTTTATTTTTCTTTGCTTCTAAAAAAGCTTTTTGGTATATTTCATTTTGTGCCATTTCCCGAAATGTCTTGTTTGTGGAATCAAAATCACTAACTTTATTCAAAGGAGGTCTGCCTGATTCTACAAATTTTTTGTAATGGTCAAAAAGTCTTTTTTCTTCACGAGATAATTCTTCAGGATTTTTTGCTTTTAAATATTCATAAACAACTACAGCTTTATTAATATGTTTAGTTTTATCGGGTTCGGAATCATTATATTTTTTGATTGCATCATCTATATTCTCAAGAGACTCTATATTCTTAAAACGGCTTTTAAAAGCGTCCATTATAATTGTTTCATTTTCAAAGAACTCTTTATCAGAAAAACTTATATTTTCGAAACTTTCCTTGTCAGTTTGTTGAAGATCTCTTAAAAATTTATATTTGTCTGGTGTTAATAGTTTTTCATCTTGTTTATAATAGTCTTCTATGGTCTTTCCTTTTTTATTTGCAATCTGCAAATCCAACATATATGACTTCATCAAATTTTCATACATTTGACGTTCGGTATCGCTTAATTCTGAGAGTTTCTCAGGATGTATTATGTAATCTTGTAATTTTTCATAATTTATTGTTATACCGGTTTTATTATTTTTATCAATAAAATCTTTAATTGCTAATTCTCTTTTTTGAACTTTTTCTTCAGGTGATAAATTATCCCAATTATCAAGATTTTGATTTTTGGTATATTCTTCAGCTAAAATTAATACTTTTGTTTTTAAATCAGCTTTTGAAAAATCACTAAAACTTAAATTTTGATTTAAATCACTTTTTTTTCTTTCTGTTTTATCATCCTTTTTTTCTTCTAAAGGCTTATTTTTTAATATAAAACCAATCAGTGCTTCTCTTGTAGTTAATTCAGGATGTTCTTTTATAAATTTTTTTGCTTCTTCAGGAGTATAACCATGATCAACAAGAATCTCAAGTTTTTTATCATCAGGAAGTTTTGTATTAATAACAGCAGTAGGTGTCTCTGTTGCGTTGATGATAACAACAGATTCTGTAGTATCATTAGTATTATTTCTTCTGACTGTTGCTGTTATAGAGTTTAAATCAAGGCCACCCATACGCAGTCTCCATTACCTTATTTTGCTTAAATTGAGTGATAATTTGTATACCATTTTACCAATAGTTCTCACTACACATGGGATTACGGCAACTTGACAACTAATCTTTAATAAAAATTACATCTTACTTATAGAAAATTAACAAAAGTTTATATTTTATTTTATAATTCCAATAGCTCTTTTATATTCACGCATATCATCACCAACTTCATAATGACTTCCTGGACGAACTAACCTTATAGAATTATTATTTGCATCCTCATATATCAATCCATAAAAGAAATCATAGAATTCATCAGGCGTTATGATGTCACTCAACCCTCCATGAGGAGTATAATCTTCTAAATCTGTAGTACTTAATCCAATTCCATGTATATGAACAACTTTTCCATTTTCACCGCTATAAAATCTAACTCCTTTTACAATTCCTCTAGTTATAGGGGCATCATCATCATCAAAAAAAGTATATTCCAACATTTCGAAATTATTTTTATTTTTGTCATTATCAATAAAATTTAGTCCAATTTTTCCACCTTTAGGCATATTTATAATGAACTTATTTAAATATGAAAAATTTGACGGCAACGGAGTTTTTCTATTTTGTTGAGTTTCACTTAGTTCAAAAACATCAGGAGTATATGGTTCTTTTGAAAAAGAATCTGTTACCGGGCTCATCGCAAGTAATAATGCCAATGGAATTACTTTTATAGGATTTGAAACATTATTATGATGTCTCTTATTTTTGCGACCTGTAAAAGATACGTTATTATAATTATTAAAACCTACACTACTAATAGAACTGATTGCCATACACATTACCCCTTTACATTTTATGTGATTCTTCGCTTTGCTCAGAATGACATACTTAAAACTCAAACATTATTTTTTTTGTCAGAAAAAAGTCTATATTTATTTTATCAATTTAGAGTTGCATTTGTAAAATAGTATATACGATATTAATAAATCTTTACAAAATTCCCACACTTTCTTGGAGAGTGAGAAAAAGTCAAGAACACTTGCACCAAAAATGTGTTTGTTGTAATTATTAAATATAATTTGTCATTTTGAGGGTTTTATGAGATTTTTCGTTTTGCTCAGAATGACCGAAATATAGCCGAAGAATTTCATAAAACTCTTAAAAAGAATATTAGTAAAAAGAAGGAGAACTCAAATGAGTGAAAGAAAATTAGTTGGAACAAACGAAATGTTCAAAAAAGCGTTAGCTGGCGGATATGCTATCGGTGCTTACAACGTTAACAACATGGAAATTTTGCAAGGTATTGCAGAAGCTGCTGAAGAAACACAATCACCTATTATTTTACAAGTTTCTGCAGGTGCAAGAAAATATGCTAACCAAACTTATTTAGTAAAATTGGTTGAAGCTGCATTAGCTACAACTACAGTACCTATAGCACTTCACCTTGATCACGGTGCTGATTTTGAAATTTGTAAAGCATGTATCGATGGTGGTTTCTCATCAGTTATGATTGATGGTTCAAGATTCCCATTTGAAGAAAATGTTAGAGTTACTAAACAAGTTGTTGAATATGCTCACGAAAGAGGAGTTTCAGTTGAAGCTGAACTTGGTAAACTTGCAGGTGTTGAAGATGACGTTAACGTATCTGAAAAAGATGCTAAATATACTAACGTTAAAGAAGCTGTTGAATTTGTAAAACAAACAGGTTGCGATTCTTTGGCTATCGCTATCGGAACTTCTCATGGTGCTTACAAATTTAAAGGTGAAGCAAAACTTGATTTTGAAAGACTTAAAGAAATTAAAGATGCTTTGAAAGAAGCCGGTTTTGGCGATTATCCAATCGTTCTTCACGGATCTTCTTCAGTTCCTGCTGAATTTGTTGCTAAATGTAATCAATACGGTGGTCAATTGCCAAACGCACAAGGTGTTCCTGAAGATATGTTAAATTATGCATCTAAACACGGCGTTGCAAAAATCAATATTGATACAGACTTGAGATTGGCAATGACTTCAACAATTAGAGAATTCTTTGTTGAACATCCTGAAAAATTTGACCCACGTGAATATATGGGACCAGGAAGAACTGCTGTTAAAGAAATGGTTATGCACAAAATGCGTGACGTTCTTGGTACTGCAGGACACGCTAAGGATTAATAAACTCTATAAGCAAATAGAAAAGAGGTTCGTAATGGACCTCTTTTTTTTATAAAATTTAAAAATAAAAGGGGTACTTTTCAAAGCACCCCATATTCAACTATCTCTCTCATCTCTCCTTTATTGAATCATTGCTGAAGGAGCTCTCCATAATGAATCATTAAATTTGTTTTGGTTAGCAGTAACATCAACAGACAAAGTTACATTGCTTGGAGTAAATACAAATACCAAATCACCAACTTTTTGTGGTTTGCCGTCTAATGCGTGAGCTGCGCCACAAACAAAATCGATAGTTCTTTGTGATTGTTCTTTATCAAGAAGGTGAAGGTTTAAAACGATGGTCTTTCTATCTCTTAAATATTGAACAATTGTTGCTGCATCTTCAAAAGAACGAGGTTCAACAACTTTAACTTCCATTCCTTTAAAGCCTGGAGTGCTAACTAATTTAATTTCGTTTGACTTTTCATTATTCGGACGATATGAATAATTTGGTTGTAATGCCAAATTATCTTCTACCGGATAATCTTCTTCAACATCCTGTCCCATTTCGTCAAAAATTGTTTCTCTAGGTTCAAAACCTTTAACCAAAAAATCTACTACTGATTTTATTTTGTCTGTTACTACTGCCACCGTTTTTCCTCCGTTTATTTAAATAATCTTCTACCAATTCTTAACATCGTTGCACCGTGCCTTGCTGCCACTTGATAATCCTGACTCATACCCATTGATAGTTCAGGTAATTCGCAATTATATATTTTTTCTAGTTTTTGCTTTGTATTTGCAACATTTGCATATAAAGCATCCAAATCTTTTTCTTCGGCTCCTAAAGGTGCCATACTCATCAGCCCTAAAATTTCCAGATTTGAAAACGTTCTTATTGTTGAAAACATTTGAAGTATCTCATCATTTGAAATTCCGAACTTTTGTTCTTCGTTAGCAAAATTCACTTCAATCAAAATCTTTTGAATTTTTCCGATTTTTTGTGCTTCTTCAGAAACTGCTTGTGCAAGTTTTATTGAATCTATTGAGTGGATTATATCAAATTTCCCAACTACTTTTTTTACTTTGTTAGTTTGAAGATGTCCGATAAAATGAAATTTTGAATTTTTTCTGATATCTTCAGGTAATCGGTTAATCTTTTCGATAGCTTCAACAGCTCTTGATTCTGCAAAGTCTCTAAGTCCTGCATTGTATGCCTCAACTATAGCTGATTCGTCAAAATACTTTGTAACTGCGATTATATTTGGTTTATAAGGTACGATATCTTCTTGTATCTGTAAAAGATTTTCCTTAACACTCATAATCATCCTACCTCTACAAGAAGTTGAATACAGTATTAATTGTACTCTATACCACATGTTGGGACAACTTTTTTATTTTTAACCCATATCCTGCTTTAATTTTCTCCCCAAAACCATGTTGTCATCATGGTTTCAGCCTTTTTAACATTTCTTCAAGTTTGGTTAATAATTTGTAATATTGTCCTTTTTTAACCATGCTTTGGTATATCTAGGGCATGCCCTTGATATTTTTAGAATAAACTATATTATTTGAAAAATTATCCTACATTTGATGTAATTTTTTTAAAGCGGTTGTGGTAATAGGACAGAGTGGCGATAATTATATTATGGAAGATATAATCAAAAAAGCTGTTGAGCTCCACAGAGATGGTAAACTTGATGAAGCTGAAAATCTTTATAAAAATATTTTGACAAATGAGCCTGATAATATAAATATACTTTATAATTTGGGACTTATATATAATGTAAAAAATGATTATGTAAATGAGATAAAAGTTCTTGAAAAAGCTGTACAAATTTCAAATTATGATTATGAAATATATTTTATGCTAGGGCTTGCGTATAAAAATATTTTAGAATTTGAAAAAGCTGAAAAAGCCTACGCTGAAGCTATAAAGATAAATCCGTCAGAAAGTAAAACATATTATAATCTTGCAATAGTTTATTTATCTTTAAATCAACCTCAAAAAGCAATAGAAAATTTTAAAAAATGTATAGAAATAAACCCGGATGATGTTGAAGCAAAATATTTTCTTTCTCTGGCGTATTTTAGAATTAAAGATTATAGTCAAGGTGAAATATTTTTTGAAAACAGACTTTGTCGTGATACTGCGATAAAAACTCAACTTGCAGTCTATCCGAATATTATGCAGAGGGCAAAATTGTGGCAAGGAGAAGATATTTCGGACAAAATTTTGTATACATATTACGAGGCAGGCTTTGGGGATATGATTATGTTTGCAAGATATTTGCCGGAGCTAAGGAAAAGGTGTAAAAAGCTTATAGTAAAGCCTCAAAGAGAATTGTATCAACTTTTTAAGGAAAATTTCCCTGATATAGAATTTATGGATTTTTTTGCGGAAGAAAAAAATACAAATTTTGACTATCATATCCCGTTTTTGAGTATTCCGTACGTTCTTGGGTTGAATAACACAGAAATTTTTATTGGTCATAATGGTTATTTGAAAGCGGATGAAGATAAAACAAAATATTTTAAAGAAAAATATTTTAACAATTACAAATTTAAAATTGCTATAAAATGGCAGGGTAATACGTATTATGAAACAGATAGAGTGATAGATGTTGATGCATTTGCACCTCTTTTTGATTTGCCTAATACAAAAATTTATTCTGCACAAACATTTGAGGGGGCTGAAAATTTAACAAAACTTTCCGATAAATATGATATAACAGATTTAAGTCCTGATTTTAAAGATTTTTCATATACTGCAGGAGCATTGGCAAATGTTGATTTGGTCATATCTTCAGATTCCTCTTTGGCGCATGTTGCGGGAGCAATGGGAATACCTTGTATTGTTTTATTACCATACAATTACAATTGGCGCTGGCATATGGATTTGAACAAGTGTGATTGGTATGATAGTGTAAAGCTTTATCGTTTAGGCAAAACCCAAACTTGGGTTGAGTTGGTCAAGGAGATTGTAAAGCAAATCGTAAAATAAGTATTATTTATTAAATATGTAACAATAACTTAACAATATTTTACAAAGGCTGAAACTCTGTCTTAATGCCTTTATGATATATATGGTATGATATGGTATGATGCCCTAGTGTCAATAATTCTGGCCTCTGCTATTTAATATATATAAGTAGAAACAGCGGAAAGGTATAGTTATTATGTCAGTAGGAAAAGTTTCATTCAGAGGCGTCGAAACTCCGGCTCCACAACCCCAAATACAAGAACAAACTAAAATTTCATCTCAAAGTCCGGAAGTAGATGAAGAAAAAAGCAATGCTGCAAAATATATGATTGGGGCAACTGCTTTGGCAGGTGTTGTAGCATTAGGTATTGCCGGATATAAAGGTCATCTGGGAGAAGGTGTTCAAAAATT
>CAMPBE010000061.1 GCA_946636615.1 uncultured bacterium
TGGATTCTGATACGGATTTGGACAGTGATACAGATACAGATATCGACTCGGATACCGATATAGATTCAGACACAGATACTGATAATGATACCGATGTCGATACGGATACGGATGTTGATACAGATTCAGATACCGATACTGACAATGATACAGATACCGATATAGATACGGACACAGACGTGGATACTGATACGGACTTAGATTCTGATACGGATTTGGACAGTGATACAGATACAGATATCGACTCGGATACCGATATAGATTCAGACACAGACACTGATGCTGATACTGACACAGATATCGATAATGATCCTGATCGAAGAGTTGACCAGAGTGATGTATATAAACAACGTGTCGTCGAAAATCCAATATATGGTATTGATAAACGTCAAAATATGAGATTTAGCACTGCTAACAGTTCAACTCCTATTAGCATTGCAGACAATTCGCAAATTGAGGGAATACTCGACATTTCCAAAGGCGGTATGGCTGTTTCTCATCACAACAGTTTGAAAGTCGGTGAAATAATACCTGTAAAAATCTCATACGGTAACTTGAACATTGACACTAATGTAAAAGTTGTTACCGCAACTGACAGACGTGCAGGAACAGAGTTTGTGGATCTTGATCAAGCAACACAAAACAAAATTCTATATATGAATTTGATGTTGGAAGAACAAACAGCTGCAAAACACAATGGATTATCAATGATATAATATATGATAACTCATAAAATAAAAATTCCCTCTTTTTAAAAAGGGGGAATTTTTATACGTAACTTGCGTGTTGTCTGTATCTTTGATTTCTGGCCATGATTCTTTGGGTTCTTGCATTTATTTGATATGGTTCAAGATGTTTTTTAGGAGGATTAGACATTTCATTCATTGCTTCATTTCTCATAAACACTGTAGCTATTGTCATTGCACTACCGCCCAAACTTTGAAGTTTGCTGCCCCAATCAATTTTCGTGTTGGCTTTTTCAACTAATTTTGGGGTATTATAAATTTTGCGTGTAATTTTATTTATATCAACAGGTACTTGTTTTGTAGTACCATCCTTGTTTGTAACTGTTTTATAATATTGGTCACCAATTTTAGTTAATTTCATTTTATCAATTTGAGTTAACTTATTATCTTTAAATCCTGTAATAGACTTGTCAAGATTTGTTTCAGCATTGTCTTTAGCAAAACTTTGTATATCACTTAATTTTGAAAGGGTTTCATTATTTGCCATTTGATTTCTCAAATTATTTCTTGTAGATTTTATGGCTTCTTTTTTTGTCATACCGCCTAGAGCTTTTTCTCTTGCAGCTTTTAATTCATCTTTCGAAATAGAGCCTATGTTGTTTTTAATGTCATCATCTGTTATGTCTTTTACATCTTTTCCAAGTTTTGTTGCTACAGCCTGTTTGTCAATCGCACCATCTACAGCATCTTTAGCGGCTGCTTTTGCTGCTATATTTTGTTTAGCAGCATTTGCTTGAGCATTAATATTTTTCCATTCTTTACCAATATTACCTGTAGATTTCACTGCAGCAGTACCTGATTGAATAGCAGAGGCACAACTCATCATTGCACCCATTATGTTCCCTTCCGCAGCATATGCTGCAGTCTTTGTTAAATTAGCCGCAGTTTGTCCATATTGACCAACAAGTTCAAGAACTGAACCGACTTTTTTCATTATGCCGCCAACTGTAATCATCGCTGCACCAGCTGCACTTCCAAATAATGAAGATGCTAAACCTTGACCTAACGCAATAAGAGCATCACCGGCTATTCCTAATGCTTGTCCACCAGCTTGTGCCATTGCACTGTACTGTTCAATTTTTTGCGCTACATCAATTACACTATTGTTTTGAGTTTGTTGAGATTTAATATTCTTTTGATTTGTTTTTTGAGTATTTATATAGGCTTTGTTAGTTTTATTCATTCTTGATAAAGTCTTTGATTGACTTCTTTGAAGTGAATAAATTGCTTTACCATTTTGTTGCATTAAGCATACTTTAGACCCAATTATCGCTTGTAATTCGTTGATTCTTCCGCTATTTTTAGAATTAGAATTGCTTCCGTCGGCTCTACCCATTTGGAAAGAATTTGACGCCAATAATGAATCCAGCTCATGTTGCGCGTCATCAACTACTTTTTGGTTTTCTTCTGATTCTTTTATTAATTTTTGAATTTTAGCATTATCTTTTTCAAAAGCTTTTTGATCAGCTTTTAACTTTGCTGCAAAAAGTTTGTCACCATCTTTTATGTTATCACCAAGTTTATCGGCTGATTTGGAAAGTTTTTTTACTAAACTTGCATCTTTTTCAGTTCTTGCAGTTTGATCTTCCACGTCATGGGTAGCAGCCCTACCGGTAGAAATTGCAGCTTTTCCTGAAGAAACGTCATCAACATCTTTGAAACTATCTTCACCAAGTTTCTTTTTACCGCCTGAGACAGGAGCTTTTAAATCTCCAATAGAATGACGAGCATTTAATTCAGTTAATTCGTCTCTGCGAGAATCTTTTACTTCCGGATTTTTAGCATTGAAGATTGAACCTGTCATTTTTAAGTATTCAGGTTTATAGCTTTGAGTGTTTTGCGCTGATTTTTTATTCAGTGCAAATTTGATAATGTTGGCTTTATTCGCGGTATTTACGTTACTTACGCCCATAGCTCTCCGATACTAAATCTCTCTCAAATATATAAAAACTTTCCAAAACGCCTAATTTCAGCATGTTTTCATGTTGTTACATTTGTTTACATATTAAGAATTTGCTTAAAATTTATATTTTTGTTAAAATTGATTTGTATCTTATAAAATTTAAAAGAGGGAGATAAATTTATGAAATTAATGGAAGGTAAAAAGGGTATTATTTTTGGTGTTTCAAATACTCATGGTATTGCATACGCAATTGCAAGACAGCTATTTGAAGCCGGTGCGGATATTGCATTTACATATGCAGGCGAGCCGATGGAAAAACGTGTAAGACCATTGGCAGAAGAAATGAACGCAAAAATAATAATGAATTGTGATGTAACAAAAGAAGATGAAGTTGCTGCAGTTTTTAAAGAATGTGAAAGAGTATACGGCAAACTAGACTTTGTTGTTCATGCTGTTGCTTTTGCTGCAAAAGAAGATTTACAAGGAAGATTTATTGACACTTCTCGTGCCGGTTGGGATTTGGCATTAGGTGTTAGTGCTTATTCATTAATTTCTCTTTGCAAACATGCAGAACCTATTTTGAACGAAGGTGCTTCAGTATTTGCATTGACATATCTTGGTTCTGAATATGTTGTTGCAAACTATAACGTAATGGGCGTTGCAAAAGCAGCTCTTGAATCTTCAATGAGATATTTGGCAGCAGATTTAGGTAAAAAAGGTGTCAGAGTTAACTGTATTTCTGCCGGTGCTGTTAAAACTCTTGCAGCTAAAGGTATTTCAGGATTTGACAAAATGCTCAAAGCTGCAACTGCAAAAGCTCCTCTTGGACGTAATGTTGCATTGGAAGATGTTGGTAAAGCCGGTTTATATTTGGCTTCCGATTTGTCAACAGGCACAACAGGTCAAATTCTGTATGTAGATTGCGGATGCCATGCAGTATATGCATCATTGGAAGAAATGGAAATTATTGCAAATTCTATACCAAAAGCATAGAAAAATTATACTTTTGAAGCGGAGAACATTTTGTTCTCCGCTTTTACATTATAAAAATTTTATGTTATTATATTTTCAGGAGAAAATTATGATTACTATAAAAGATGTTGAACACGTTGCAAAACTTGCAAGATTAGAACTTACTGAAGATGAGAAAGAACTTTATACAAAACAACTTGGTGATGTTTTAAAATATGTTGACCAAATGAATGAAGTTGATACCTCTAATATTAAACCTATGACTCAAGTTATAGATTTTTGTAATGTTATGAGAGAAGATAAAGTTGTTCAGGAAATCAGTAAAGAAGCATTAATGTCAAATGCTCCGGAAGAAGAAAACGGATTTTTCAAAGTTCCGAAGATTAATTAGTATAATATTAAAGAATAGTAGGTCGGGATACCTATCCCGACATTTTTTATTTAGAGGTATGCATGACAAAATATATTTTTATAACAGGTGGTGTTGTAAGTTCATTAGGGAAAGGGATTATTGCGGCATCTTTAGGACGTTTATTAAGGGCAAGAGGTTTTTCTGTTATCAATCAAAAATTTGACCCTTATATAAATGTCGATCCGGGTACTATGAGTCCTTTTCAGCATGGTGAGGTTTTTGTAACCGATGACGGTGCCGAAACAGATCTCGATTTAGGTCACTATGAAAGATTTACAGATACATCATTAGGTAAATATAATAACGTAACCTCAGGAAGTGTATACCAACATGTTATAAAAAAAGAACGTCGTGGAGATTACTTGGGTGCAACAGTTCAGGTAATTCCTCACATTACAAACGAAATTAAATCAAGAATTAACGGAGCCACAAAACAATTTAAGCCTGATTTTCAATTGATTGAAATTGGCGGAACCGTAGGTGATATTGAAAGTTTACCGTTTGTAGAAGCAATAAGGCAGTTTAAATCGGAAGTTGGAATCGGAAATGCAATTTCAATTCATTGTACATTGTTACCATATCTCCCAACATCAGGTGAATTAAAAACAAAGCCATCTCAACATAGCGTAAATGTATTGAGAAGTTACGGTATTCAGCCGGAAATTTTGGTTTGCCGGACACAAAAACCTATTCCAAAAACTGAAAAAGAGAAATTAGCTCTTTTCTGTTCCGTTCCAAAAGATGCAGTTATAGAATGTCGTGATATGAAAAGCATCTACGAAGTACCATTGGCTCTTGAAGAACAAAATATGGCGCATGTTGTACTTGATATGCTTAGAGTTCCGGACAAAAAAGCTGATTTAAAAGCTTGGGAAAATCTTGTTGAAAAAATAAAAAATCCTAAAAAAACAATCAAAATTGCAATTGCAGGAAAATACACAAAACTTTCAGATGCATACATTTCAGTTGTAGAATCATTAAAACATGCCGGATACGCAAATGATGCAGCTATTAATATTAAATGGATAAATTCTGAAGAATGTGTTGATGAAACGAAATGCAAAGAATTATTGTCTGATGTACAAGCTGTTGTTGTACCCGGAGGATTTGGAGTTAGAGGCATTGAAGGTAAATTAAATGTCATAAAATACGCAAGAGAAAACAATTTACCATTCTTAGGTCTATGTTTAGGTATGCAATGTGCAGTTATTGAATATGCAAGAAATGTGGTAGGATTAAAGGGAGCAAATTCAGCCGAATTTGATGAACACGCAGAATATCCCGTTATTGATCTTATGCTTGAGCAAAAAAATGTTCAAGGATATGGCGGAACAATGAGGCTTGGGGCATACGATTGTATTTTGAAAAAAGGTTCAAAAGCTTATAAAGCGTATGGAAAAGAAAAAATTTCGGAACGTCACAGACACAGATATGAAGTTAATAATGAATTTCGAGAACAAATTGCAGATAAAGGACTTGTATTCTCGGGAATGTCGCCCGACGGAATGTTGGCTGAAGTTGTAGAGCTGCCAAAATTGGATTGGTTTGTTGCTTGTCAATTCCATCCCGAATTTAAATCACGTCCCGATAAACCGCATCCGCTTTTTAAAGGGCTTATTGACGCTGCAGCAAAGAGGATATAATGGAACAAAAAATCGAAAAGATTTTTGTATTTATTGCACTAATTTTTGGATTTTTGTATGTTTTTATTCTTCCGCCATTTCAATCTGTTGATGAAGGAAATCATTTTTTTAGAGCATATCAAATATCTGAGGGAAAGTTTGTATCTAAAAACTTTGAAACTAAAGAGGCATTGAACGTAAATAATCAGATAGGAGATTATTTGCCGTCTTCTTTATTAAATTATCATAATAAATACACCTGTTTTATAAAAAATATCAATAAAAAACAAAATTTCGAAAATATAAAGATGGATTTTAAAACTAAAATAAACTCGAATAATAAAGTATTTATTTCATTTGCCAATACATCTTTGTATTCACCTGTTTGTTATATTGGTTCTTTAACAGGTCTAATACCTGCCAAATATTTTACCGACAATATAGCAATTATTTACTACATAGGTAGATTGAGTAATTTATTATTATATTGCTTATTGGTATTTTGGGCTTTGAGAGTAATACCTTTTTACAAGTTGCCGTTAATGCTTCTGGCTTTATGCCCTATGTCTTTGTCATTAGGCAGTTCATATACAAGTGATATTACAGTTTTAGGATTGAATTTTTTATGGATTGCCTATATTTTAAAATTTATTTGTGAAAATCATAATGATATAAAAAAAGCAGTTATCCTTTCAATTTTGGCATTTTTAATAACCTTATCTAAGTCATATATTTTGATTTTACCGTTATGTTTTTTAATTCCGCCTAAACAGTATAAAAATATTAAAAGTTACATAATTTCTATGCTTTTAATAATATTATCAATTTTAGCAGGTGGATTAATATGGTATTCTGTATCAAAAGGTTTAACATTAAATATGAATAATACTATTGCAGACCCTAATGGGCAAATAGCCTTTATCAAATCTAATCCGATAATTTATATTTGGATTATGATAAAAACTTTTATTATAAAAATTCCGAGGTTAATAATAACAATGATAGGAGTTTTGGGTTGGCAGGATACAAAACTTGATTGGAGTACATACATATTATATCCTGTAATTGTTTATTTTAGTTTATTTTCGGATACTTTTAAATTTGAATTTTTCAAATGGCAAAAATATTTGATTGCTGCAACAATTTTTACAGGTATTATTTTAACTTTTACTAGTTTATATGTCATGTGGACACCTGTCGGAAACGGTTTAATTCAGGGGTTAAACGGAAAATATTTTATCCCGTTAATGCTTCCGTTATTCTTGTTATTTAAAAAGGAAATTCCTAAGTACGATTATAAAACGGTTTCTATATTTGTAATAGTCACTATCATATTAATTCTCTTTACCAGCGAATTATCATTATTGCACAGGTTTTATGATATTACACCTCAGCTTTATTATAAAATATAGATTATAAATAGAATGATTATTCAACCTTGTTAATAACACTGCTTACCATATCTTTGAGAGTGGACATGTAATCTTTTTCACTTAATTTTGCAAAATCAAAAATTTCTGCGATTTCTGACATTACATTTGTTTTGGGAATTACAATTGAGGATTTATCATCGCTATTTATTATTTTAGAGTCATAAATTTGCTTTGACTCAGGATTATATTCAAGCATAAGGATTCTTTTTTCACCATTTGGACAAACAAAAAGCTGGTTTGTATCTCCGTTTTCAAGAAGCTTAAAATATCCTTGTTTTCCAAAAACGTGAGTTGATTTTGGAGTTTTTCTGCTTATGTTTTTGGGATTTATAAATTCAAAAAAACCATTAAGCTCATCTCTTTTACATATATATCTACCATTGCCGTCAGAAGATATTGTAAATGCACTGCTTGGAATAATTTCCAGCTTATTAGTCATAGGATTAATCTGAGCAAAATGAGGAGTTATTGCTATCCCATTTTCGTATCTTATAGGATTATAATTTGCATCAACAGCATTCACAACATGTTTGTCACAAGCAAGAAAATAGTTTCGTTCAGCTATATCTTTTATAACATCTTCTTTAGTTGATCTTAGTGTTTGCTCAAAAATAGATTTTGGGTAGTTTTCGCCAAATACACCTGCCAATCTGTCAGTAACAAGTTTACATTGCAGAAGATTGTCTTTAATTACATTTACTCTCATTTTCATTAGAGTTTCAAATTCAGGAGAATTTATTATATCCTTGAAATTTTCAAAAGATAATTTATCTACAGTCATAAACTTATCTTTATACTTTTCAAACAAATCTTTTAATGCTTTTTCAGGATCGACAGGAGGAGTAGTCTCTGTTGCAGATGCTGTATGACTTGCTGCAGTTGTTGCAGTTTCAGCAGCAGATGCCGTATGACTTGCTGCAGTTGTTGCAGTTTCAGCAGCAGATGCCGTATGACTTGCTGTAGTTGTTGCAGTTTCAGCAGCAGATGCCGTATGACTTGCTGCAGTTGTTGCAGTTTCAGCAGCAGATGCCGTATGACTTGCTGCAGTTGTTGTAGTTTCACCTGCTTTGCCAGCCTGACTTCCTGCATTAGAAACAGTTTTAGCAGCTTTGCTTG
>CAMPBE010000062.1 GCA_946636615.1 uncultured bacterium
CCCTTTCATGTTACAATGTGCGATTTTTTACTAGAAAAACAGAGAGGAAGGGATTGTCTTGCTCGTTCGCTATTTACGGGTCTACAGTTATTTGCTTCATAAATTTCATTTATTTCGCAAATAAGCTTTCGCCCTCAGCTCACTCGCGCTCGAACCGGACAAGGCTTCCGCCTTGTGGTTCTCATCCCTTTCATGTTACAATGTGCGATTTTTTACTAGAAAAACAGAGAGGAAGGGATTCGAACCCTCGGTGGAATTGCTCCCACACAACCTTTCCAAGATTGCACCTTAAACCGCTCGGACACCTCTCTGCATTGTTTATACATAGATATTACCATAAAAATACAATTTGTGCTAGAATCTTTTCATGAACAAATTTGTTAACAAAATTTTAATTGGTCTTAATGGAGAAATTGTTGTTCCTGCCGACAAATCAATTTCACATAGAGCCGTAATATTGGCTTCACTTGCTAAAGGCAAATCTATTATAAAAAATTTTTCTAAAGGACAAGATCCGCTTTCGTCATTAAAAATTTGTAAGTCACTTGGTGTTAATGCTGAATTTGAAAATAATAATTTAATAATAAATTCAACAGGAAAATTATTAGCACCAACAACTTATTTGGATTGTGGTAATTCCGGTACCACAATGAGATTTATGACAGGAATTCTTGCCGGACAGAAATTTAATTCTATATTAATAGGCGATGAAAGCCTTTCAAAACGTCCAATGAAAAGAATAACAGAACCTCTTGCACTTATGGGGGCAGAAATTAAATCTAACAACTACAAAGCTCCGCTTGAAATTTTTGGAAAAAATTTACACAGCATAGAATATAAATCCGAACTCTCATCAGCTCAGGTAAAATCCTGCATTCTTTTAGCAGGATTACAGTGTGACGGCGTAACTAAGTTTTCGGAGCCTTTCATTTCTCGAGACCATACTGAAAGAATGCTAAAATATATGGGTGCAAATATTTCTACAAACGGCAATACAGTCGCAATAACTAAGTCAGATCTTGAACCGAAAACAATAGAAGTGTGCGGAGATATTTCATCAGCTGCTTTCTTCATAGTTGCAGGCCTAATCATTCCAAACTCAAAAATTATTCTAAAAAATGTTGGTTTAAACCAGACAAGAACGGGTATTCTTGATGTTGCAAAAAAAATGGGGGGAAATATTGAAATAATAGATGCAAGAGAAATTTCAGGAGAACCTGTAGGAGATATTAAGGTTGAATATTCTGAACTAAAATCCTGTACTATAGAAGGTGAAATTATACCAAAACTAATAGACGAAATTCCTGTAATCGCAGTTTTAGCGACACAAGCTAACGGCACTACAATAATTAAGGATGCACAAGACTTAAGAAATAAAGAATCTGACAGAATAAAAGCTACCGTAACTGAGCTTAAAAAACTAGGAGCTGATATTGAAGAAACTACTGACGGATTTATAATTAACGGAAAAACAGATTTAATAGGTAACTGTGAAGTTGAAACATACCACGATCACAGACTCGCAATGAGCCTTTATGTTGCAGGATTAATCTGCCAAAAACCTATTTTAATAAAAAGTTTTGAATGGGTAAATATATCATTTCCCGAATTTGATGATTTATTTAATAACTTAAAAGCATAAAAAAGATTCCCCGATAATACGTTATTCTGAGCATTGCGAGGAATCTCTTTTTAGCTTATTTGAATAATTTTATTTAATATCTTTATAAGAACCTGTCAATTTATCCTTATAAATTGTATGTAGGATTTCGTGTGCTTTATGAGAATTTGGTTTTTCCAAATATTCATCATAAAGTTTTTTAATTGAAGGATTAACGTGTGATTTTCTAAGTTTTAGCTCAGAATCTTCTTTGTACAATCCTTGTGCACGTTCAGCCTTTATTTTCGAATTATCACAGCTTCTTGGCTGACCGCCGCCATTGATACATCCTCCTGGGCAAGCCATAACTTCAAGCATATGGAATTTTGCAGTACCGTTTTTAATTTCCTGCAAAGATTTTTCAGCTTCTTTCAATGTTGAAACAACTCTTACAACAACCTTTGTGCCTTTTATATCAAGTTCGACATCACGACATCTGTTAGTTGTTCCTCTGAGTTCTTTTATATCAACATTTTCTAAAGTTTCACCTGTAGCAAATTCATAGGCCGTTCTGACTGCAGCTTCTGCGACACCGCCTGAAGCTCCAAAGATAGTACCTGCACCTGTATATTCACCGAATGGTGAATCGTTTGGTTCCGGTTCAATTGAATTAAAGTCGATACCTGCTTCTTTAATCATTCTTCCAAGCTCTTGTGTAGTCAAAACATAATCCGTATCAGCCCTGCCGTTTCTCATCAAATCATCACGCTTGCACTCGTATTTCTTTGCAGTACAAGGCATAATCGCAACAACTACCAAGTTTTCTCTTTCAATCTCCAAACGTTTTGGCAATAAATCAACCAAAACAGGCGACATCATACTCATTGGAGATTTGCAAGTTGACAAGTGATTTAGCATTTCAGGATGAGCTGTTTCTATATATTTAATCCAAGCAGGACAACAAGAAGTGAATAACGGAAGATTTTGTCCGCTTTGTAAACGTCCTAAAAATTCTGAAGCTTCTTCCATAATTGTCAAATCTGCAGAGAAGTTTGTATCAAAAATTAAGTCAAATCCAATTCGTCTAAGTGCCGCGTTCATTTTGCCAATAGAATTTTCACCGGGCTCAAGTCCAAACATTTCACCAATTGCAACACGAGTTGCAGGAGCCATTTGAACTACAACCTTTTTATTCGGATTTGTAATTTCTTTCCATACATTTTCTATATCTGATTTTATTGTTAAAGCTCCTGTAGGACAAACTGCAGCACATTGTCCGCAATTTACACAATCTACCTGACCCAGAGGTCTGCCGTTCATCGGTTGAACTACGGTTTTTGAACCTCTGTTAGCAAAACCCAAGACTGAATGACCCTGAAATTCTGTACAAGCTCTTACACAAGCTCCGCAAAGAATACATTTGTTTGGATCTCTTACAAGTGACGGGCTTGAATCATCCACAGGTAAATATTCATCATCAGCTTTGTCAGGATATCTAATCTGTTTGATACCATATTCTTCAGCATACTGTTGCAACTCACAGCTGCCGGACTTATCACAAGTTAAGCAACTTCTGTCGTGGTTAGCAAGAAGAAGTTCCAGAACAGTTTTTCTGATTCTTCTTGTTCTGTCTGTATTCAAATGAATTTTCAAACCTGCTTCAGGCGGCATTGTACAAGAAGACTGAATTCCTCTGCCTTCAACTTCAACAACACACATTCTGCAAGCACCAAATGAAGTTAAATCAGGTCTGTAACAGAATGTCGGAACATTCATTCCTGCTTTTCTTATTACTTCAAGAAGATTGGGTTCATCTGTAAACTCAACCTCTTTTCCATCTATAAATAGTGTTTTCTTATCTGTCATAATTATAATTCCTTATTTTTCTAAACTATTCAAGGACAATCGCCTTAAACGGACAATTTTTCAAACAAGCCTCACATTTAATACATTTATCCTGATTAATATGGTGAGGATTTTTGACTGTACCGTCAATAGCACCAACAGGGCAAGTTCTTGCACATTTTGTACAACCTTTACAAAGATCTTCCATAATAACAACCTTTTTCATAGCAGTACAAACACCTGCCGGACATTTTTTATCCTTGATGTGTGCAATATATTCATCTCTAAAGTATTTTAAAGTTGAAAGTACAGGGTTTGGCGCAGTTTTACCAAGTCCGCAAAGCGAACCGTCTTTAACTGCATGTGCCAATTCTTCCAAAAGTTCAAGGTCTTCCATTGTACCTTTACCGGCAACAATTTTTTCAAGAATTTTGAGCATATTTTTTGTACCTTCACGGCAAGGAACACATTTACCACAACTTTCGTGCTGCGTAAAGTTCATAAAGAATCTTGCAACTTCAACGATACAAGTTTTATCACTCATAACAACCAATCCGCCTGAACCAACCATTGCTCCTGCTTTGATTAAGTTGTCATAATCCATCGGAATATCTAAATGTTCTTCAGTCAAACATCCGCCTGACGGACCACCGATTTGAACAGCTTTAAACTTTTTACCGTCTCTCATACCGCCGCCGATATCAAAAACGATTTCTCTTAATGTAGTACCCATCGGAACTTCAATAAGTCCGGTATTGTTTACATCACCTGTAAGGGCGAATGTTTTTGTTCCCTTTGAAGTTTCAGTACCCATTTTTGCAAACCAATCTGCGCCGTTTAGCATAATAACAGGAACATTTGCGAGAGTTTCAACGTTATTAATCAAGGTTGGTCTTCCAAATAAGCCTTTATTTGCAGGGAATGGAGGTTTTGGACGAGGCATACCTCTTTCACCTTCTATTGATGCAATAAGAGCAGTTTCTTCACCACAAACAAAAGCTCCTGCGCCTTCTTTAATATGAATATCAAGTGAAAAATCGCTTCCCATTATATTTTTACCCAAGAAATTTCTTTCTTCAGCATCTTTAATAGCTTTTCTCAAGCGTTTGATAGCAAGCGGATATTCTGCACGAACATAGATATAACCTTCATCAGCACCGATTGCAAATGCGGCAATTGCCATACCTTCAAGAAGTTTATGCGGATCTCCTTCCATAACGGATCTGTCCATAAATGCACCCGGATCTCCTTCGTCACCGTTACAAACAATGTAAGATTTTCCGCCTCTGTTTGCGGCTGTAAATTTCCATTTTCTTCCTGTAGGGAAGCCACCGCCACCTCTGCCTCTTAAACCTGATTTCTCAATAGTTTCAATAACCGCATCAGGATTATTTTCTTTCAATACATTTGCCAAAGCTTCATAACCTCTTACGGCGATAGCTTCATCAATACTTTCTGCGTTGATGTTTCCGCAATTTTTTAATGCAGTTCTTGTCTGTTTTGCATAAAAATTAATATGTTCGTCATCTTGAACGTGTTCATGAGTTTTAGGATCAACATACATCAAACGTTCAACAGGTTTGTTATTTTTAATGTGACTTTCATAAATTTCTTCAACATCTTTTTCTTTAACTTTTACGTACGTTACGTGTTTGTCAGGAATAACAACCAAAACTCCCTGTTCACAAAAACCATGGCAACCGGTTGGGACAGTAGTCATTTTGTCATATTCAGACAGAACACCAACATTAGCTCCAAGCTCTTTAAATTTTTCAATAACCTTAAGTGAACCGTTGGCAACACAACCTGTTCCTGCACAAACCAAAACTCTTAATCCTTGTTGTTTAATATCTTCAAGAGCTCTTTTTTGTTCTTCTTTTATATCAATATTTAATGCCATTAGTTGCTTCCCTCCTCTTTCATAAGTGTATCGAGCACCATACTTATTGCATCGGAGGTCATTTGCGGATATACTTTGTCGTTAACCACACAAACAGGTGCTAAACCACAAGCGCCAAGACAACTAACAATTTCTAATGAGAATAGGCCGTTGTCACTTGTCACCTGTCCCTCTTTAAGATTTAATTTATTTCTGATCGCGTTTAATACAGGCATTGAACCTCTTACGTGGCAAGCTGTACCATCACAAACTTTTATTTCATATTTACCTTTCGGTTCTAATGAAAACTGCGCATAAAAAGTAGCCACCCCAAATACTGTTGCAGGTGACAAACCTTCAATTTTTGTCCCGATATAAATCATTGCCTCTTCAGGAAGATATCGGTATACTTCCTGTACTTTTTGCAAAATCGCAATCAAGTTAGATTTTTTACTATCATATGATTTGATAATCTCATCTAACTTGGATGTATCGATTTTATGAGGGGTTTCTACACTCATTCTCGATCTCCTATTAATTTACCTTCTTAACCCCGATTGTATACACTACAATACAATCTTAACAATATTATCGCATAGATAATTATTAAAATCAACAGAGAAATATTATTATTCTCTTACAATATTTGTCATTTCAGAAATGTTTCTATATAAATTTCTCAAGAAATTTTCTTCAAAATATGATTTTACACTAGTGACTTTTTGCAAGCCTTCGCTAGCAATATCTATAATCACTCTTTTTGAAGTTGCGTATATAGATTTTTGTGGGCTTTTATCATTTATTACGGGGATTATTCTCTCTTCTGATAATTTAGTTTTTAAATTTGTAACTATTATACTGATTTTGTCAGACAAATAATTTTCCATAAAACCTGAGTCATGCTCACCTAGATATCTTCTGGGATCGGAAATCTGAACACTTACATTATTTTTCTTAGCATAATTTGCAATAGTCTCCCTTGCTTCACATATTTTCTCATATGAGTCATAAGCAATTGATGTATCTTTTATTTCAAAATATTTATTATTTAAATTTTTGCTTTTATTATTATTACTTTTAAAAACTCGCATAAACGCTTGTCTAACAGATTGTGTTTTCATATTCCCTCCAATAATTTTATAAAACTTGAAATTTTTAATTTTGCCAATTTATTAAGTTTTATTAATCCGACACATTATTTCATTTAGACTTTTGATTATATATTCTTATCACAATAACATTTTATAGGACATATTGCACAATTTGGCTTTATCGGTTTGCAAACATTTCTCCCATGTGTTACCAAAAGGGTATTTATATCTATCCAATATTTTTGCGGAAGTTTTTCTCTTAAGACTATTTCAGTTTCATCAGGAGTTTTAGTTTTTACGTATCCCATTCTGTTAAAAATTCTGTGTACATGAATATCAACACATATCGCAGGTTTATCGTACCCTTTGGCTATTGTTAAATTTGCAGTCTTTCTTCCAACTCCCTTAAATTTACACAGTTCTTCAATTGAATCGGGAACTTTTGAATTATATTTTTCAACCAATTCTTTGGACAAATCTACAATTTGCTTGGCCTTATTTGCATAAAATCCTACAGGATAAATTGCTTTTTCAAGTACTTTTATATCGCAATTTGCAAAATCCTCAGGAGTTTTACCCAATTCAAGCATTCTCAATGTTGCGGGATATGTCGTATTATCATTTGTCCTCAAACTCAAAATACAAGCAATTAGAACCAAAAAAGGATCATGAAAATTTTCCATTAATTGTGCAAAATCACTCAATGGTTGCTTTGCAACTTTTAAACCTTCAACTACATTGCCAATATCTGCATCTTTCATAAAACAATCTTATGCTAAAAGATTTTCAACATCAATATTTGTTTTTAATTTCAATGCATATATGTTATTATGATTAAATTGTTGCAATTTTACTGCATCTTTTTCTGTTGTAATTACTATTCCCTGCGGAATTTCTTCTTCTAAATAACAATGGTGGTCATCAAAAGATATTTTATTTTTTATATTATAGTCTTTTAAAAATGCGTAAAACTGCTCAGGCTGACCTATTGCACAAACTGCTGTTACCTCAGCTCCTATTGGCAAATTCTCACCGGTTTTTATATTATAAACTGTATCCGGTTCTGTTTTGCATACAAATGTCGAAACATTCATCTTTTTACCTATGATTTTTGCCAATTTTTCTGCGCGTGTGTGGTCTGTGTTTTTGCTTACGATGACTAATTTATCAATCCTCTTAAAAGCTTCTAACCCTTCTCTCAAGGGACCTGCAGGCAAAAGTTTTTCTCTGCCAAAACCTTTCTCACTATCCATTAAAACAATATCAATATCTCTGTAGAGTTTTCTATGCTGAAAGCCATCATCAAGAATTATTCTTGTTACTCCGTATTTTTCAATTACATATTTGGAAGCGAGGTATCTGTTTCTGCATGTTGCAACTATTGCCCCTTTTGTGTTTACAGCGAGCCAATACGGTTCGTCTCCAGAATCCGTTGCTTTATAAAAAATTTCGCTGCCATCAGAAATTATATTAACTTTTTTATTAGATAATTTGCCGCCATAACCCCTGGAAACTATAGCAACTTTTTCACCTTTTTCAAGGAAATATTTAGCTATTTCAGAAACTACCGGAGTTTTTCCGACCCCACCCGTTGTAATGTTGCCTACTGAAATTACAAA
>CAMPBE010000063.1 GCA_946636615.1 uncultured bacterium
GAAATGACACAAAGAGTTTTATTATGTATTATGGATGGCTGGGGTATCAGCCAAAACCACCCCGAATATGATGCGACAAAGCTTGCACATTCAGTAAATGTTGATAAATTAATAAAAGAATATCCGTCTATTTCAATTCATGCAGACGGAGAATATGTTGGGCTCCCTGAAGGGCAGATGGGAAACAGTGAAGTCGGACACCTTAATCTTGGCGCCGGAAGAATTGTTTATCAAGATTTATCAAAAATTAACAGAGCTATTAAAGACGGTTCGTTCTTTAAAAATGAAAGATTTTTAATGGCTATAAATCATGCTAAACAAAACAATTCCGCTTTACATATTTTTGGTCTTGTTTCTACAGGCGGTGTTCATTCTTCTTTAGACCACGTTTTGGCTTTAATTAAACTTGCGGCTGATGAAGGATTGGAAAAAGTTTATGTTCATGCATTTTTGGATGGTCGTGATACTCCACCTCAAAGTGCTTGTACTTATCTTGAAAAAGTTGAAGAAGAACTAGCAAAGTACAATTTGCCCAAAATTGCGACAATTATCGGACGTTACTACATTATGGATAGAGATAATCGTTGGGAACGTGTTGAAAAAGGTTATAATGCGTTATTGTTAGGTGAAGGTGAACATAGTGCATCTGCCTGTGATGGCGTAAAAGAGTCATACGCAAGAGGTGATAATGATGAATTTGTACTGCCTACTGTAATTGGCGGTGAAGAATCGAGAATTCATGATAATGACGCAATTATATTCTTTAATTACAGACCTGACAGAGCAAGAGAAATTTCAAAGGCTCTCAACTTTGTGGATTTTGACGGTTTTAAGAGAAAGAAAGTTTTAAAGAATCTTTGCTATGTTACTATGACAAAATATAACGAAGATTTTACTTTTCCTGTAGCATTCCCGAAAGAAAAGTTGGTGAATATTTTGGGTGACGTTTTGGAAGAAAACGGAATTAAACAATTCAGAACTGCCGAAACTGAAAAATATGCTCACGTTACTTTCTTCTTTAACGGAGGAATCGATGAACCTCAACCGCATGAAACCAGAGTTCTTGTTCCTTCACCAAAAGTTGCTACGTATGATATGCAGCCAGAAATGAGTGCTCCAGAGGTATGTGAAAACGTTTTAAAGGCAGTAAGTAACAATGAATATGGCTTTGTTCTTGTTAATTTTGCAAACCCAGATATGGTTGGTCATACAGGTGTTATTGAGGCTGCAACTAAGGCTTGTCATGTTGTTGACGAATGTGTTGGCAAAATTGCTCAGGCTTGCAAAGATAATAACGTTGTAATGTTATTAACTGCAGATCACGGTAATTCTGAAGTGATGGTTAATCCAGAAACAGGTAAACCTCAAACGGCACACACAACAAACAAAGTTCCTTTTGTTTTAATTAATGCAAATGAGAATGTGAAGTTGGTTGAAGATGGTGCTCTATGTGACATTGCACCGACTGTATTAAAGATTATGGGTATAAAACAACCAATTGAAATGGATGGAAAATCCCTTATTAAATAAGGATAATTATGGCTAATATAAAAAATCTAGATATTGACTTTTCGTTTAAAAAAAATAATGTTGATGAGTTGTTTTTCAATTTGTCTGAGAACCCTGATGGGTTTAAAAATAAGGATTTCAGATATACTCTTAGTTTGATATATCAAACTGTCGAGGATGAATTTGCCGGAATATTTTTAAGTCCAAATGCTCCAACAAGAAACACTGATTTCTTTTTGGTTAATTCAGGTGATAAACTTTCATTTTTTGTTACTCCTACAAATAATTTTCAATATTATTTAAAATCTAAGGGCTCGTTATTTCGCTTTAAATCCGAAGTTATGGGTGATAAAGTTGGCTATGCGATGAGTCTTGATTTGATTATGGATTATTTTGGCGGATTTGGTAATATTTTGGATTTAGAAGCTCTTACTCCGACATTTATATATATGAATAAATTGACTTATTTTGTAATGAAGTTAATTGAAAAGTTATATTTTATTCCGACTGTTAAAACAAGAGGTTCTATGTTTAGAATTGTGTATGAGCCAATCATAAATACGCAACAACTAGCTAGAATAATAAATCAATTTGAAGAAAATATTCCTGAAAACTTGTTTATAAAAGGTGAAAAACCTAAAAATTTTGTTACAGACTTTATTTATAACTACCTGAATTATGTTATTTATAAATTTTTGTCGATAAAGGCATATAAGTTCAAAGATGTTAAATCCGGTACATACATGATAAAAGACCTTGAACAAAAATCTTTGATGAGAGGTAATGATTTATCGGAAAGTTTTTCACAATGGTTTGATGAACTTTATCTTGGAAAATATGACATTATTCCTTTCTTTAAGATAAGTAAGCTTGACGGTGAAGAAATATTTAGGTTAAAAGTTCATATAAAAAATAGAAAAACAGATGAAGATGTTTTGATAGACAAACTATATACTGATGAAACTGTTTTTGGAGCTAACTCCTCTGATATAGCAAGAATTGTTGAAAAACAATTGAATTATGCAAACAGATATATGCCAGAATTGGAGCAATTGTTTGAAGATGAAGAAAAACTTGCTCTTGATTTAAATTTGAATGAGGTATATAAAATTATTACTCAAACAGCATATTATCTTCAAAAGGCTCAAATTGAGGTTGTATTGCCAAAGGAATTAACTAATATTGTTGTTCCAAGGGCTTCAATAAATGCAAAAGTTAAAACATCTCGTTCAAATGAGCTTGCTGATATATTCAATAATACTTCTTCTTCAAAAATTTCACTCGATGATATATTGGATTTTTCGTATGAAATTGCAATTGGTAATGATAAATTATCTGTAGAGGAATTTAACAAGCTTGTTGAGGGCCAGAATGGTCTTATAAAATATAAAAATAAATATGTTCTTGTCGACAAAGAAGATACCAAAAAAGTTTTTGAACAAATAGCAAAAGCTAATTTTAAATCAATGTCAAGGATGGAACTTATACACGCTGCTATGTCAGGTCAGATTGACCAATATGATTTTGATTATGATTCTGCTTTTGCAAAGGTAATTCAGGATTTTAACAAACCTGTTGAGGTTACAGTTCCTAAAACGCTTAATGGTGAATTAAGACCTTATCAACAAACGGGTTTAAAATGGCTTTGGACAAATATTACAAAAGGCTTTGGCGCTTGTATGGCAGATGATATGGGGCTTGGAAAAACTATTCAAGTTATTAGTCTTATATTAAAGATGAAAGAAGAAAATACGCTTAAAAAACCTGTTCTTGTAATATGTCCTACAACTTTGATGGGCAATTGGATGAAGGAACTTCAAACATTTGCTCCTTCTTTAGACGCAGTAATATATCACGGTGCAGATAGAAAACTCGATGTAAAGCATGATGTAATTCTTACTACATATGCAATTATGCGTATTGACGTTGAAGATTTAAAGAAAAATGATTGGGGAATGATAATTGTTGATGAAGCACAAAACATTAAAAACCCTGATACTGCTCAAACTCTTGCAATAAAAATGTTAAAATCAGATATTAAAATAGCTATGACGGGTACTCCTGTTGAAAATAGATTGACAGAATTATGGTCTATATTTGATTTTATAAACCACGGGTATTTAGGCAGTTTAAAAGAATTTCAAAAAAGCTATGCTATTCCTATTGAAAGGTTTAAAGAAAATTCTCGTGCTGCAAAATTAAAAATGTCAGTTTCTCCGTTTGTTTTGAGAAGACTGAAAACTGATAAAAAAGTTATATCAGATCTTCCTGAGAAGATGGTTATTAATGATTATTGTTATTTATCCAAGTCGCAGGCAGTTTTGTATGAAAAAACTCTTAATGAAATGATGGAAAAAATTTCTGGTTTTACAGGTATAAACAGGCGTGGAAATATTTTCAAACTTATTACAGCCTTAAAACAAATTTGTAATCACCCGTATCAATTCTTAAAAGGCGGCGAAATGGGTAAAGAATTGTCAGGCAAAATGGAAAAATGTGTTTCTACTGTTCAAAGTATTCTTGATAATAATGAGAAAACTCTTATATTTACTCAATATAAGGAAATGGGTGATATTCTGTGTAAGGTTCTTGCAGAAGAATGTAATACCGAGCCTCTGTTTTTCCATGGTTCACTGACTGTTCCTCAGCGTGAAGAATTGATTGAAAAATTCCAAAATAACGATGACACAAAAGTTATGGTATTGTCGTTAAAAGCCGGTGGAACCGGTTTGAATTTAACGAGTGCAACAAATGTTATTCACTACGATTTGTGGTGGAACCCTGCAGTTGAAGAGCAGGCTACAGACAGAACATATCGTATCGGACAAGATAAAAATGTAATGGTTCACAGAATGATTACTCTCGGTACTTTTGAAGAAAAAATTGACGAAATGCTTAAATCCAAAAAAGAATTGGCAGATTTAGCTGTTTACGAGGGTGAAAAGATTATTACTGAACTATCTGATGAAGAAATTTACCAAATATTTACTTTAACTGCATAGATTTGAACTAGGACTTGAAAAATAAAAATTTAGAGTTATTATAGTAATACTGATAGTACAAATGACCATAAAGGTGGTGAAAATATAAATGGCAGAAGTTAAAGTAGGCGAAAACGAATCAATTGAAAGCGCTTTGCGTCGTTTCAAAAAGAAAATTCAAAAAGCCGGTATTCTTTCAGAAGTTAAAAAACGTGAAAGATATGAAAAACCTAGCGTAAAAAGAAAACGTAAATCTGAAGCTGCTCGTAAGAGAAAAGTTTAGGAATATATAAAAAGAGGAACTTTTAAAAAGTTCCTCTTTTTATTTGTCTTTATTTTTTAAAGTTTCAACTACCATTCCCGTTAAAGCAAATAGGGCTATTGCGTTTGGAATTACCATCAAATTATTAAACATATCAGTCACTTCCCAAACAAAATCACTTGAAACTAACGTACCAATCATTATAAAAAATAACGAAATTGTAGTATAAATTACCACTGACCATTTTGGACTAATTTTTCCAAATAAATATGTTGTATTAATTTTTCCAAACAAATTCCAGCTTAGTATTGTTGAAAAAGCAAAAAACATTAGACATATTGCAACAAAAATTGCACCTATAGAATTTCCGAATACAGTTCCGAATGCAGTTTGTACAAGGTTTGTTTTTGTTAATACGTTTGTTATTTCTCCAACATATCCATTAGCTAAAAGTCCATCTGATGTATATAAAGTAGAGATTATAACAAGAGCATTAAGTGTAAGAATCACAAAAGTATCCATAAATACACCCATCATGGCTACAGTTCCTTGTATATGCGGATTTTTAACGTGTGCTAAGGCATGTGCGTGAGGAGTTGAACCCATTCCCGCTTCATTTGAAAATAAACCTCTTTTAGCTCCTTGACTAATCGCAATCATAATTGCAGTTCCAAAGCTACCTCCAATAATAGCTTGAGGATGAAATGCATATTTAAAGATCATATAAAAAGTTTCCGGAATATAAGTAATTCTTATTATAAGTATTATAATTGCGCCTATAAGAAAAAATAAAGCCATAATTGGTACAATTTTTTCTGTTACTGAGGCGAGTCTTTTAATTCCGCCTAAAAATATAAAAGCACATATTATAACTAAAATAATACCAACACTCCAAGCCGGGACTTTAAATGCACTTTGCATTGTAAAACCAATTGAATTTGACTGAACCATTGTTCCCATAAAGCCTAAGGCAAGAATTATAGCAATAGCAAAAAATCCTGCAAGAAACTTTCCAAACTTTCCTTTAAAAGCGTGTGTTATATAATATACAGGACCACCTTTTATGTGTCCATCTTTTTCAACAATTCTTGTTTCAAGTGCCAAAGTCGCTTCTGCATATATTGTTGCCATTCCAAAAAATGCAATTAGCCACATCCAAAATATTGCGCCAGGACCACCAACTAAAATTGCACCTGATGCGCCTACAATATTTCCTGTTCCTACTTGAGATGCTATTGCAGTTGATAATGCCTGAAAAGAACTCATTCCATTATCATGTTTTTTCCCAAATAAATTAATTTCACCTAATGTATTTTTTATCCCTTCTTTAAAACATCTTATTTGAACGAATTTAGTTTTAATAGTGTACCAAATACCTATTCCTAACAACAAAAATACTAATATGTAGTTTGATAAACATTCGTTAAATTTTGATACTATTGGGTACAATGTGTGTTCAACAGATGTTAACATTAATATAAATCCTAAGGTTAATAATATATTAAATTTCTCATGTTAACAATTTTATGTCAATTATTTGTAAAATATTAAATAAAATTCATATTTTGTGTGAAATTAAAATATATGTTAGAATAACAAAGGAATTTATGTAAAGGAGTGTATTATGAGGGATAAAACATTTTTGATGATACCGGGACCGACACCTGTTCCCGAAAGCGTTATGCTTGAAGTTGCAAAACATCCGATTGGACACAGAAGCAGTGAATTTTCCAAGGTTTTGGAAAATGTTTATAAAAATTTGAAATACGTTTTTCAAACTAAAAATGACGTATTTGTATACACATCTTCAGGAACAGGCGCAATGTGTGCAGCGCTTGAAAACCTTATAAACGAAGGCGATAAAGTTTTATCTCTTGTTTTGGGAAATTTTGGAAACCGCTGGGCAAAAATTGCAGAATCCCGTGGTGCAATTGTTGAAAAAATCGAAGTCAAAACAGGCGAGGTTATTGACCCTGATGTGTTAAAAGAAAGATTAGCAAAAGATGTTAACAAGGAAATTAAAATCGTAACCCTTACTCACAGCGAAACTTCAACAGGTGCAGCAAACGATATCAAAACACTTTGCTCAATAATTAGAGAACACGGCGCATTGTCTGTTGTGGACGGTGTTACATCAGTTTGTGCCATGGAATGTAAACCTGATGAGTGGGGAATTGACGTTTTGGTTTCGGGTTCTCAAAAAGGCTTTATGATTCCGCCGGGACTTGCGTTTTTAACAGCAAATGAAAGAGCATGGAAAGTTTATGAACAATGTAAGCATCCGTCTTTCTATTGGGATTGGGGCGCATATAGAAAATCCGTTCAAGCAAATTCAACTCCTTTTACTCCTGCTGTAAATCTTTTTGTCGGATTAGATAAGGCTTTGGAAATGATTAAGGAAGAAGGCATTGAAAATATGAACGCACGCCACAAACGTCATTCTATGGCTTTGAGAAGCGCAATCAGGGCGATAGGTTTGGAGCTTGTGGTAAAAGATGACAAATGTGCAAGTAATTCGATAACATCAATCCTTCCGCCGGAGGGAATTTCCGTTCCTGACATAAGAAAAGTTATTAAAGAAGATTTTGACATTGTTGTTGCAAATGGTCAAAACGCTTTGAAAGATAAGATTTTCAGAATGGGAACATTAGGCTTTGTTTGTGACAGAGATGTAATCTCTGCCGTCGGTGCATTAGAGGCGACATTATATAAACTTGGCTATAAATTTGAACTCGGAAAAGGCGTAGCCGAAGTGATAAAGAGCTTGGCGAAATAATTTGTGTTGGGTTTTCAACCCAACACAAAACTAAAGGGAGAGAAAAATGAAAGTATTAATAACTGATAAAATAAACGAATCGGCAGGAAAGATTATCGAAGGAGTTGCGCAGGTCGATTTTCTGCCCACGATGAATGAGGACGAACTCGTTCAAAAAATCGGCGAATATGACGCTTTAATGGTCAGAAGCCAAACAAAGGTTAC
>CAMPBE010000064.1 GCA_946636615.1 uncultured bacterium
TGTTGTGTTATTAAACTTATTTTCTGGTATAATAATTTTTGAGGATAGCATAATGATAAATCAAGTAAAAAAGTTATCCATAGCGTTCTATTGGCATATGCATCAGCCTGTTTATCAATTATCACCTACAGGTGATTTTTTGATGCCTTGGGTTAGATTACACGCTATAAAAGACTATTTAGACATGGTCGAATTTGTCGGTAAGTTTAAAAACTTGAAATTAAACTTTAATATTGTACCTGTTCTTCTTGATGCACTTATTGATTATGGTGAAAACGGATTTCATGATATACATTCAAGACTTACTGTTAAAGATGTAGAAGATTTGACCGATGATGATAAAGAATTTATTATAAACAATTTCTTTGATGCAAACTTTCATTCAATGATTTTGCCAAATGAAGAATATAACAGACTTTATCAAAAATTTCAAACATCAACAACAGAAGATATAAATATATTTTCACAACAGGAATATTCGGATTTGATGGCTCTTTTTAACTTGGCATGGTTTGATCCGTCATATAAAAATATTTATCCTGAACTTAAGAAACTTATAAGAAAGAAAAAAAATTATACTCTTGAAGACAGAATAAAAATAATTGAAATTCAAAGAGATATAATTAGAAAAATTATACCTACATACAGAAAATATATTCAAAATGGTAAAATAGAAATTACAACAAGTCCTTATTATCATCCGATTTTACCTATTTTATTAGATATAAATTCAATTAAAAAGACTTCTAAAACGGATGATTTACCTGTTAATTTAAAAATGTCTTTAGATGCAAAAGTGCAAACAGAGATGGCATTAAATAGGATAGAAGAACTTTTAGGGGTTCGCCCTAAAGGGATATGGCCATCTGAACAATGTATTGATTCTAATGTTATGAATATGTTGAAGCAAATTGGTGTAGATTGGACCATTGCAGATGAGGGTATTTTATCTGATTCAATAAAATTTGAATTTGCAAGAGATTTTAGAGGATACATTGAAGATCCGTATCATCTTTTAAAAACATATGACTATAAAGGTACAAAGATAATATTTAGAGATGCAATAATACCTAATTTAATAGGTTTTGAGTATCCTAATCATTCATCTGAAGCTACTGCAAATGATTTATATGACAGGATAAAGACAATTCAAAGCAAATTATTATCTTCTCCTGATGAAAATCATTTACTTACAATAGCAATGGATGGTGAAAATTGTTGGGAAAATTATAAAGAAGATGGAAATGCATTCCTTTCAACTATTTATTCTTTGATTGAAAATGATCCGACTTTAGAAACTGTTCTTATAAGTGATTATTTAGAACGTGATATTCAAAAACCTTTAAATAAAATAGCATCAGGCTCTTGGGTAAACAGAAATTTTAAATTGTGGATAGATGAACCGTTAAAGGATTTAGCATGGAATTATTTAAAACAAGTAAGGGATGATTTATCAAAGTTTGTCAAAGAAAATCCGCTTAACCCTAACATTGAAGCTGCAAGGAAAGAACTCTTTATTTGCGAAGGTTCTGATTGGTTTTGGTGGTATGGAGAACCTAATGATTCCGGTCGGGATAATATTTTTGATTATATTTTTAGAGAACATTTGAAAAATATCTACAAATATATGGGCAAACAAGAACCGGATTATCTTGATATTCCTTTGTTATCGGCAATAGCAAAACCGTCAAGGTATCCTAAAGGGGAATTTACTCCTAAATTGGAGGGAAACGATATAGATGATGACAGTTGGCTAAATGCCGGATGCATAAAAATTCCTGATGGACCTGTTTTAAAAGAAAATAAATTTTATGACAAAATATGCTTTGGATATGATAAAGATTTCTTTTATTTAAGATTATACTTAAACGAATATCTGAAAAAAGAAAAATTAGTCACAAAGCAGGTTAACCAAATGTATGTATACATGAGGAACAAAGAAAGAAAACAATCTCTTTCACCAATAAGGATTATTCAAAAAACTGAAAATATTTTACCTATATCAAAAGAAAAATTTCATAATGAATTGCAAATTTCTATATATGACGGAGAAATAAATCTTGTAAGATTAGTCAAAGCTATACCAAATAATCTATGGACCATAGCTTCAAGCAAAAATATAAAAGCAGTCTATGAAAAATATGTTGATGTAAGTATACCTTTTGATGAAATTGGAATAAATAAGGGCGAAACTTTGGAATTTATGTTTGTAAATGCAAACTTTGGTATTAAAGAATACGAAGTTCCAAATGAAATGTTACTTACAATAAAGAGAATATAATTATAAAATACTGCTGAAATATTCTATAGTTTTTGTCAAGCCATCATGAATATCAATTTTTGGCTCATAACCAAGTTTTTCTTTTGCCAAACTTAAATCAGGTTTTCTTCTGATTGGATCATCAGAAGGTAGAGGTTTAAACACTATTTTGGAATTAGAATTTGCAAGTTTTATAATCATATTAGCAAGTTCTAATACAGTGTATTCCCCATCATTGCCGACATTTACAGGTCCTATAAAGTTTTCTGAATTCATAAGGCTAGTCATTCCTCTGATTAGATCATCAACATAGCAGAATGATCTTGTTTGAGAACCGTCACCATATATAGTGATATCTTCGTTTTTTAGAGCCTGAATTATGAAATTTGAAACAACTCTGCCATCATTTTTTGCCATTCTCGGACCGTATGTGTTAAAAATCCTAATTATTTTAATATCAACATCATTTTGACGATGATAATCCATCATAAGAGTTTCGGCAACACGTTTACCCTCATCATAACAACTTCTTATTCCTATTGGATTAACGTTTCCCCAATATTCTTCTTTTTGGGGATGCATAATTGGGTTGCCATATATTTCACTTGTTGAAGCTTGTAATATTCTTGAATTTGTCCTCAAAGCCAAACCTAACATATTAGTAACTCCTACAACATTTGTTTTAATTGTTTTAATTGCGTTGTATTGATAATGTACAGGGCTTGCAGGACATGCCAAATTGTATATTTTATCAACTTCTAGCATAATAGGTTCAATAATATCGTGTCTAATAAGTTCAAAATTTTTATTATCCATCAAATGCTCAATATTTTTATGCGAACCTGTAAAAAAATTATCAAGACATATTACATGATTTCCATCCTGAATAAGTTTGTCACATAAATGTGAACCTATAAATCCGGCTCCGCCTGTTACTAATATATTTTCCATAAGTTTCTCTTAAACAATTATATCAAAATATATGTGAAAACACAACAAAATAATAATTTTGTTATATAATCTATCTATGGATAAAAAATTATTTGTAATCTCAGGTTCTTCAGGTGTTGGGAAAGGCACTGTAATAAAGAAATTTTTGGAAAGAAATTCTCATTTTATGTTGTCTGTATCTTGTACGACTCGTGCCCCAAGAGATGGTGAGGTTAATGGTGTAAATTATTTTTTTCTTTCTAAAGAAGAATTTCAAAACTGTATAGATAATGATAAATTTTTGGAATGGGCTGAATTTGCAGGTAACAGATACGGTACAAAAAAGAAATATATAAAACAATGCCTTGATGAAGGAAAAGATATTATTCTTGAAATTGACACAAAAGGTGCTTTGCAGGTAAAAAAACAAATGCCTGAGTCCGTTTTGATATTTATTGCACCTCCTTCTTTTGAGGTTTTGGAAAATCGTCTGAGGGGGCGCCATACCGAAGATGAAGCTACTATTCAAAAACGCTTGATGGAAGTAAAAGAAGAATTAGCAAGAGCTGAACATTTTGATTATAAAATTATTAATGACGACTTAGATAGAGCTGTTTTAGAAATTGAAAAAATAATTAACGGAGAAAATGATGCTTAGCGGTAAGACTGTTTTATTAGGTATTACAGGCGGTATAGCTGCATATAAGATTTGCGAACTTGTCAGAATGTACAAACGTGCAAATGCAAATGTACAAATTGTTTGCACTCCGAATGCACTTAATTTTGTAACAAAACTGACTTTGCAAAATTTGAGTAAAAATGATGTCGCCGTTGAAGAATTTGATATAAAAAAATACAATCCCGAGCATATTTCATTTGCTGATAAAGCTGATATTATGGTAATTGCGCCTGCTACGGCAAACACAATTTCAAAACTTGCAAACGGAATTTGTGATAATCTTTTGACCTCGATTGCCTGCGCTTTTACAAAACCTGTAATTATAGCACCTGCAATGAATTGTAATATGTGGAATAATCCGATAATTCAAGAAAATTTACAAAAACTTCACTATACTATTTTAGAGCCTGAAACAGGATTTTTAGCCTGCGGATATACCGGCAAAGGCAGATTATGTTCAATTGACAAAATTTTTGACAAAACAGTTGAATTAATAAATTACAAACCTCTTAACGGCAAGAAAATAGTAATAACCTCAGGCGGAACTATTGAAGAAATAGACCCTGTAAGGTATATTTCAAATTATTCATCAGGCAAGATGGGACTTGCACTTGCTGATACAGCAAAATCTTTTGGTGCAGAAGTTGTATTAATTACGACAAAAGATGTTACAAGAAATTATAAGGTCGTGAAAGTAAAATCCGCGTTAGATATGCAAAAAGCAGTAGAAGAAGAATTTGATAACGCCGATTGTGTTATTATGGCGGCTGCAGTCGCAGATTACAGAGCAAAAAATATCGTAAAGCAAAAGATGAAAAAGACATCTGATGATGAAATTACGTTAGAATTAGTCAAAAATCCTGATATATTAAAAGAAATTTCAAATAAGAAAACGCATCAAATTATTGTCGGTTTTTGTGCAGAGAGTGAAAATCTGTTAGAAAATGCAAAAACAAAAATTGTTGATAAAGGCTGTGATTACTTAATTGCAAACGATATTTCAAGAAAAGATATCGGATTTTCAAGTGATTATAATGAAGTAACTATTTTGAATAAAAACGGTGAAGTTAAGAAGCTTGAAAGAGCATCAAAAATGACTATTTCAAAACAAATTTTAGAGGAAATTTATGGATAAGTACGAGATAATAAATCGTATTGAAAATTTCGCGCCATTGGAAACTCAGGAAGATTGGGATTGTTCGGGATGGGTTGTAAATGTATCAGGGCATAATGATGTTTCAAAAGTAATGTTATGCTTGACTGTGACTGATGATGTAATAAAACAAGCAAAAGAGCTAGATTGTGACATGATAATTTCGCATCATCCGTTGTTTGAGGTTCCGATTAATTGGAAAAATATTGATATTTATTGTGCACATACAAATATGGATTTGGCAAAAGGCGGCACGACAGATACTTTAATAAAAACTCTGGGCTTAGAAGTTAAGGAAGCCAACAATTTTGTAAGATATGTTGATATAGATACTACAGTTAAAGATTTTGCAAAGTTATTGAGAAAAGTTTCACCAAATCTGCGTTATGTTAATAATAATGATACGAAAGAACTACACAGAATAGCCTTTTGTGCGGGCAGCGGCAGCGAATTTATTAATGAGGCTTTTGAAAACGATGCAGATGCTTTTGTGACAGGAGATTTAAAATTTCATACAGCGCTTGACAGTCCTATAGTTGTATTTGATGTCGGCCATTTTGAAAGTGAAATTATGATTTTGGAAGTGTTTAAGAATCTTGTTGGCAGTAGGATTGAAACTGTTTTTGCAAAAGAGAAAAGCCCTTTTATCTATTAAAAGATATTGACAATAAAGATTTATAATATACAATAGGAATTGCGATAATGGGATGTCGCCAAGTGGTAAGGCACCTGGTTTTGGTCCAGGCATTCGGAGGTTCGAGTCCTTCCATCCCAGGTTATTTAAGAAAACGCTTTCTAATAAATTTTTAGAAGGCGTTTTTTCTTACATAGACTTGATTATAGTTTTTAATAAAAGTTCGAACATTAGATATTTGTAATTACTTAAAATAATTACAAATAAATTCTAAATCTTTTTTCAATTTTTCTGTTGTCCAAATACGTTCTTCATCTTCAAACCAAATTGAATATTTTTCATAGTAAGGAATAACACTCATTGACCGTATGAAATAATTATAAGTTCCAGAAAGTAATTCATAGCCTGTATAGTAATCATTTAGAATAGACGACGGGATATTAATTATAGTTGTTATAAATTTATTATCACTTTCTACTAACATCAACACTTCATTTCTTTTATAATTACTACCTCGATATTCCGCAGTATAAGACTTAATTCCCAGAGCCATACATCTTTTGCCATTATATTTATTTTTATCGGAGTCAAGTATTTCTCCTTCATCAGAAACATATATTTTTTTAGGTTTCAAATTTCTATGCTTGATATCTAATTTTATATTGAAAATTGCATCTCTCCATTTTTCTTCCTTGGGATATTTAGTTTCAAACTGTTCTTTTCGAAGTTTTTTGTCTATTGTCTCTTGTTTTTGTCTTTCTTCCTGATATTTTATTACTTGTTCTTGTCGTTTTTGTTCAATTTGTATTTTTAATTGTTCTAGTTCTGAAATTACAATATTAGGATAAAAAGAATCAAAATTAGAAACTCTATTTATAAAGTTTTCTTTTTTCAAGCACATTCCGCAAACAGTTTCATAAAACTTATATCCTAATTTTTTAGAATATTTTTTAGGAAACACACACCATAACCATTTTTTTTGTTTATTATAGTCAATATTCTCTACATCATCATTTATCCCAAAATCAAAGATTACGGGAACAGACGATTCTAACCATCTTTTTGGGAAACAATTATTTTGGTTTTCAAAAGAATCTATTTTTATATAAAAATAATTTTTATTAGATTTGCAGTGCTCTAATAAATTGATGTTTTGCTTAAACTTATCATAATATTTTTTTGCGTCAACAACCCAAATCATGTTTTTGTAAAATTGTTCTCTTGATTTCTGTTCTTCAATATTCATTGGCGAATGTTGAAATTCAATAACAATTCCTTTTTCAGTTTTTACATCCGCAATGTGCTTTTCGCCTGTGATATTATCGTGCATTATTATTTCTTGACATTCTTTGGGAAAATTATCTTTCCATTTTCTATGCCATTCTGTTTCGCTCTCCCACCAAGGGTCACAATTTATTGTTGATTGATGTGCCCAGTGATGTATTTTTATTCGTCCACATTTTGGGACTACTATTTCCCCGCAAATAGGACATATAGCATCTTTTATTCCTTTTTGTGGTTCAATTCGTTCCCCATTTAATACAGCATATTTCATAAAAGAATAATATGTCAGAAATGATTACAAGTAAATGTATGCAAAATATCAACACGAGTAATATAATTTTATTTCTTCAAATAATACTATTAAATCTTTATTAGTCATATTTTTAACAAAGAAGTTTGCAATACTGTTGATTTTTCCGAACTTCGTCTGTTCGCCCCAGAATTTAAAAGACCTGAGAAGGTCTTTTTTTATGGAAGGATGAGAACCTACCAATCGAAGATTGGTCTGGTTCGAGCGGGAGCGAGCTGAGGGCA
>CAMPBE010000065.1 GCA_946636615.1 uncultured bacterium
ATTGAAAAGTATTATCAAATTGCAAAATGCTTTAGAGATGAAGATTTACGTGCAGACAGACAACCTGAATTTACACAAATCGACCTTGAAATGTCATTTGTTGAACAACAAGATGTAATTAAAACTGTTGAAGGCCTTATCGTTGACACTTTCAAAGCTGCAGGTGTCGAGGTTAAACCACCGTTCATTCAAATACCTTGGCAAGAAGCTATGGACAGATACGGTTCAGACAAGCCAGATACTCGTTTTGGTTTGGAATTGTTTGATATCGGCGATATTATTCTTCAATCAGAGTTCCAAATTGTTAAGTCAACATTAGAAAACGGCGGTATCGTTCGCGGTATCAGAATCCCTGGTGGAGCAAGTTTTTCAAGAAAAGATATTGATGATATTACAAAACTTGCTGTTTCATTTGGAGCAAAAGCTTTGGCAAACATCATATATAATGAAGACGGAACAGCAAAATCCCCTGTTTTAAAATTTGTTACAGAAGAACAGGCAAAAGCAATTCAAGATAGAGCTAAAGCTGAAAGCGGAGATATAATCTTCTTTGTTGCGGATAAACCAAAACTTGTATATGACATTATGGGCAGATTAAGATTATACTTTGGAAAACGTCTTAATTTGATTGATGAAAGCAAACATAATCTTCTTTGGGTTGTTGATTTCCCAATGTTTGAATGGAGTGATGAAGAAGGCAGATTTATGGCAATGCACCACCCATTCACATCACCTTGTATTGAAGATTTAGACAAACTTAAATCCGGTGATTTGGGCAACGTAAAATCAATTGCTTATGATATTGTTTATAACGGAACTGAACTTGGTGGCGGATCTGTCAGAATCCACTCATCAGAAGTTCAATCAGCAATATTTAAGGCTTTAGGTTTGACTGAAGACGAAGCTAAAGAAAAATTCGGATTTATGGTAAATGCGTTGCAATACGGCACACCTCCACATGCCGGTTTGGCAATCGGTCTTGACAGACTTGTTGCATTGTTATGCAGAACAGAATCTATTCGAGACGTAATTGCCTTCCCGAAAAATTCAGGAGCAAAAGACTTGATGAGTGATGCTCCGGGCGAAGCTTCATTACAACAATTAAGAGAACTTCATTTAAAAAGTACAGCACATAAAAATTAATAAATTAAAAAAGGTCTTCTACAAAGAAGACCTTTTTAATGCCTGTTACATTTTCCTTTTGTAATAACTGTATTATATTTATCTAGTATTTTTTTACAAAATTCTTTTCTATAATGAGCAAGTTCATGAGGAAAACTAAGTCCTATGTATTGCCCATCTATGAAATCAGCAACAGCCACAATTTCTTTACCGTCACGCATTTTTGTACTGATTTGAATAATATCCGGCGCATCTTGGTACATTTCATTATTGTATGCCCTTTTATATAATTCAGACATTACCTCTCCAATACTATGTACAGCATGTTTAGGGTTTTTAGCAGTAAATGTTTGTTTGCAATTTGTGTTAATTGATAAATCCATATATCTCCTTTTTATTAATCTTAAAATCGAAACATGATATTTTTTGCTATTAAGTAATAAAAGTTTAATTTGTTATATAATAAACTTATGCAAATATTGACTGAATTAAATTGTAATCCAAATTTATCATTGGCATTGGGATATTTTGACGGTGTACATTTAGGACATAAATCCGTTATAAAAAGCGCTGTAGATTATGCAAAGCATCACGAGAATAAATCTGCAGTTATCACCTTTAAAGAGCACCCCTGTTGTTATCTTTGGGGTGTAAAACCAAAATATATTCTAACAAAAGCGGAGCGACAAAAAAAACTTGAGCAGTTAGGTGTTGACTATTTATATGAATTGGATTTTGAAAAAATTTATAAATTGACAGGTGAAGAATATTTAAAAGAAATTATAATAGATAATTTTAAACCGGCATCAATTTCAACAGGTTGGAATCATAATTTTGGGTACAATAAATCCGGTGACACTAAATTGTTAACTACATTTGCAAAGAAATACGGCTATAAATATTTTGAATTAGAGCCTCAAAAAATAAATAATGAAATTGTTAGCAGTACAAAAATAAGGGAATTATTGGAAATAGGTAATATTAAATTAGCAAACAAGATGTTAGATTTTGATTTTAGGGTTTCAGGAACAATAGTAGCAGGGAACAAAATTGGTCGGACTATTGGATTTAGAACTGCAAATATAAATTATCCATCAGAAATAATTGAAATACCTTATGGAGTTTATAGCGTAGAGACAAATTATGGAAAAGGAATTGCCAATTTTGGGGTAAGACCAACAATAAACGGTGCAACTCCCGTATTGGAAGTACATATTTTAGATTTTGAAGAAGATATATACGGAAAAATTTTAAATGTATCTTTTAAATACATGATACGTAAAGAACAAAAATTCAATTCGTTAGATGAATTAAAAATGCAAATTGCTGCAGACATAAGTTCTATTTAATAATGGCTTGAACTTCTTTAAAATTAGGATGCTTTGCTCCTTTTAACCATTCAAAAAGCGCAATTTCTACACAAGATATTTTAACTCCATTTTGCTTCATAGCTTCAATTCCCTGCTTAAATTCGTATTTATTGCGGCTTGCGCAGGCATCTTTTATTGCATACACCTCAAAACCGTTTTCTACAAGTGCAGAGGCTGTTTGGTGAACGCAAATATGTGTTTCTATTCCCATAACAACAATTTGCTTTTTTCCATATAATTTTATTGCATCTAACAACCCTTCTTCTAGTAGAGCATTAAAACTCGTTTTTTCAAAAAATTTAACGTCTGAACTTAATTCGTTTTTTATTTTATCAACTGTATAGCCTAAACCCTTAGGATATTGCTCTGTCACAATGACAGGTATTTTTAATATGTTAGCTGCTTTTATTATTTTTTGAGCATTATCAACTATCTTGTCTTTTTCCAAAGCAGAAACTAATTTTTCCTGTATATCTATTAATAAAATCAAACTGTTTTCTTGTGATAACATTTTATCCTCTCGATTTAAATTCTTTTATGAAATCTTCGACAATATCAACTATCTCGTGTTGTGTAACTTGAGCCAACTGTAAATGAATTTCCCTATTTTCCGGACTATCCAAGCCATCATGGGTAATATAAATTATTATTTTAGCAAAACCAGGATAGATAATCTTTAGCGAACTCGAAAAACTCTTATTCTGAATATTAAACACGCATTGGTCCTCATCAATAAAATGTTCAATTTTTGTATTAAATAATTTTTCTTCATAAGTTTTTTGAAGTCTGTAAAATACCGGTGTGATAACTTTTTCTAATTTTTTATTAAACATTTGTCTGAAAATTTTGTAATTTTTGCTGCTATCTCTATCTAACCAATCATCTAAAGTTTCCTTAGGCTCGTCTTCTGCAAATATAATCGAAGATTCTGTTGCAATCGCAGATGCCAAGGCTTTTAATGCATTTTTCTCAAATTTATCATACTCTTTTCCTGATATGTCGGAAATCCCTGCACAAATTTCAAATTTTATTTTTTCTTCTATTTTTCTATATACCGTTGCGGCACCATTCATATCTGTTTCAGGTAAAAATACATAAAAATTTGTTCCTTTACCATGTGCTACAATGTCATTTTCTCTAATTGATTGTTTTATTGCAATTGATAGTTTTTCTTCAGAAAACTTTGTTTTTCCTTTTTTTGACGGTGAAATTGCCATAAACGCACCATCAGATACAAGCTCAGAATCAATTATATTTTCTATAACCTGCTTTGAATAAGAATATTCGTATATTCCTGTTAATTCGTTTACTACTTTCAATTGCTCCAACAATTTAATATTTCTACTTAGTGAAATTTTAATTGAGGCATGTTTTATATAATTAACTAATCTTAGAACAAATTCATAATTTTCTGCAGAAATTTGAATAAAATCATCAGCCCCTGCATCAGTCGAATTGAGAATAAATTCAACATCGCATGTATTAATTAATAAAATAATATATATATCTTTATATTTTTCACGAAGCTGTTTTAATAAAGAAAATGTCTCTTTTTTATCTTCATTTTCATGCAATAATATAAGGTTAGCCGGTAATAATTCCGCTTCTTGTGCAGCATTAGTGTAAGTTGAGATAGCAACTGCATCATCTTTTCTCAAAAATACCAACTTTTCTTTAATATTTTCTGCTAAATTTTTGTCATCAGAAACAAGAAGTATTTTCATATTACACCTGCAAATGTTTCTTTATGCACAAGAAACTTCCGCCCGCCCCAAATGATATTGCCATTAAAAACATTATAGTTACAACTAACGGTTGTGCATATACGGGCGTTGGTACCATAAAAAATTGGTGCATGTTATTTAAGCCGTTTTGAACAAATTCCAAAGGAACAAGAGCAATCAAAGCTCCGCAAAAACCATAAAAAGCACCCTGCATAATTAATGGAAATCTTATATACCAATTTGAAACACCCATAAGACGCATAATTTCAATTTCATCTTTTCTGGATTGAATTACAAGTTGAATAGTATTATTAATAATAGTTATTGTTAAAATTGCCATGACAATAACTACAAATACAGTTATTATGTTAACGATATGATTTAACATTTCTATTTTTTTAGCTAACTCTTGAGCGTAACTGACATCTTCCACTGATTGCAGCTTTTTCACCTCTTTAAATACCGATTCAATATTTTCAGGTTTATCAATTTTTACGTGCAAAGTATCAGGTAAAGGATTTTCAATATCAGGCAGATCCATTTCTCTTTTCAAATTAATCCAGGATGTAGCCTTTGGCACAACAGTAACATTTTCTACATGCTCAAATTCTTTTACTCGTTTTTTCGCAATGTTAGCATCCGCACCATCCTTTAAATAAACAGATAATTCCAAAACATTACCAAGTTCATGAGCAAATGATGATATTGATATTGCAGATCTAAAAAACGATGCAAATATCGTCAGTATCGCAGCCATTGTGGTTATAATAACAAGATTAACTATTCCGGTTCTCCTAATATCAAGAACAGTTTCCTTCGTTAATCTGTACATTATTCTAAGTTCACATAACCAATCCTTAGGTATATGCTTTTTTACTTTTCTTTTTATTTGTGCTTTTGGACTATTCATACGTACCTGCTTGTATATCTCTTACAATTTCACCTTTATCGAGAGTAATAACTCTTTTTCTAAAATAATCTACCATGGCATTGTCATGTGTTGAAACAATAACTGTTATACCTCTTTGGTTGATTTGATCAAGAATCTGCATGATTTCCATGGAATTCTTGGGATCTAAGTTGCCTGTCGGTTCGTCAGCTATCAACAATGGAGGCCCATTTACAATGGCTCTTGCAATACCTACTCTCTGCTGCTCACCACCTGATAGCTCAGATGGTGTAGCATTCATTTTTTCATACAACCCAACAATTTTCAAAGCGCCGCAAACTCTTGCATTAATTTCTTTTGAGCTTATACCCAGAGTTCTAATAACATACGCAACATTATCGTATACCGATTGGTTTTGAAGTAATTTGTAATCTTGAAAAACAATTCCCATACAACGTCTTAAGTTGGGAATTTTATCATTAGGTAAATTAGCAATATTAATTCCCCCAATTGTAACAGTTCCGCTTGAAGGCCTTTCCTCGTTATATAAAAGCTTCATCAATGTTGATTTACCGGCACCGGATGCGCCTACGATAAATACAAATTCTCCGGCCATAATATCAAGATTGACGTTTTTTAAAGCATAATTATCATTTTTGTATTTTTTTGTAACAGATCTTAATTGAATCATACCTATTCCTTATTTTACAAGTCGATATTTATCAACGTATTTCTTTATTGTTTTTTCTAACTTATTGGAGCTTAGTCCATAATAATCCAGCAATTCATCCCATTTTCCGCTTTGACCAAATTCATTGTTTACTCCGATTCTGTGTACAGGAAGCGGATAATATTCAGATAGCAATTCACAAATTCTGCTGCCTAACCCGCCTATAATTGAATGGTTTTCAACGACTATAACAAATCTTGTTTTCTTAACATTTTCTATTATAGTTGCTCCATCTAAAGGTTTTACAACCGGAACATGAATTATTTGGACCGAGTATCCTTGTTTTTTCAAGTTTTCAGAAGCTTCTATAACTTCAGCCAGCGTTTCTCCATTTGATATCACAGTAACATCAGTACCTTCTTCCAGAAGTTGAGCTTTACAGAAATCAAATTCGTATTTTTCATCAAAAATATCACAAACATTAGTTCTTGGTATTCTAATATACATCGGTCCATAATTTTTTGCGGCAAATTCTATAACTTGTTCACATTCTCTGCAATCTGCAGGTACAATTACCGACATGTTTGGAATTCCTCGCATTAATGAGATATCCTCTAAAGCCTGATGACTTGCGCCATCTTCTCCAACGGTAACTCCGCCATGCGTACCGATAATTTTTACATTAAACTCAGGATAGCTTACAGAATTACGAATTTGATCATAAGTACGACCCGTTGCAAACATTGCAAAACTTGCCGCAAAAGGAACCTTTCCTACAGAAGCAAGACCAGCAGCAGTTGCAATCATATCCTGTTCTGCAATTCCACAGTTAAAAAACCTGTCAGGAAACTCCTTAGCAAACATCGCAGTTTGGGTTGAACAGGATAAATCAGCATCTAAAACAACAATATTGGAATCTTGTTTCCCTAATTCAACTAATGTTTTCCCGAAAACTGATCTTATAGATTTTCTTTCATTTTTATTAATAATCATAATGTAATCCTAAATCGCTACTATAAACATTATAGCATAAACATGAAGACAAACAAATTATATAAGTTTTTGTAAATTTTAAATTATTTTGTTAAGAATTATTAAAAATTTATGATATTTTAGCAATTTTATATCTTGAGGGATATTTAAACAGTAGAATAAAAATATGACTTTATTTTATTGAAAGGAAGAAATTAGATGATTCAAGCTCCAAATTATGCAAATCCTTACATGCTACCCCAGATGCAGCCAATTCCTGCACCTAATTATAATGCTGTAAAGATTGATGTTCACAATCCCTCAATGAGTGCACCCGGAGTTGGTCAGGTTGCAATGGCTGTTCCTCAGTATGCGCAACCGCAACCACAATATGCACCGGTAACAAA
>CAMPBE010000066.1 GCA_946636615.1 uncultured bacterium
GTAGTGATTATAAGAAGTTTCGTTTTAATATTTGATTAACACAACAAAATTATAAATTTTCTTGTATTTAACTTGTTTCATAATATGCATATTCATGATATTCTGTATAAAAAAGGAGAAATTATGAAAATATGCGTTATTGGTACTGGTTATGTTGGTTTGGTTGCCGGAACATGCCTTGCTGATATGGGAAATGAAGTAATTTGTGTTGATAACGATTTAGAAAAATTAAAAAAACTTGAAAATGGAATTGTTCCAATTTTTGAACCGGGACTCGAAGAATTAATAAAAGCTAACTGTGCAGAAGGACGATTAAAATTTTCCTCCGATCTTGATAAAGCAGTAAAAGATTCTTTAGTTTGCTTTATTGCGGTTGGTACTCCTCAGAGTGAAGACGGCTCTGCTGACCTTCAATATGTTATGGCAGTTGCTGAAAGTATCGGTAAAGCTATGAACGGTTATAAGGTTATTGTTGATAAATCAACAGTTCCTGTTGGTACTGCAGAAAAAGTTACTCAAACTATTGCAAAATACTATAATGGTGAATTTGATGTTGTTTCTAATCCTGAATTCTTGAAACAGGGTGCTGCAGTCGATGACTTTTTAAAACCCGATAGAGTCGTAATAGGTTCTAATTCAACTAAAGCTACTGCAATCATGCAGGAAGTTTATGCACCGTTCTTTAGAACTGCGAGCAGGTTTATCATAATGGATGTTAAATCTGCAGAAATGACAAAATACGCTTCAAACTCGTTTTTGGCAATAAAAATATCTTATGCAAATGAAATTGCCAATATTTGCGAAGCAGTCGGTGCTGATGCAGAGATGGTTCGTATCGGTATGTGCTCGGATAAACGTATCGGAAACCAATTTTTATTTCCAGGTTTAGGCTATGGCGGAAGTTGCTTCCCTAAAGATGTTAAGGCATTATTAAAAACTGCTAAAGATAACGGCTGCGGATATAAATTAATTCAGGCAGCAGATGAAGTTAATAAAGAACAAAGACAAATATTTATAAATAAAATTTTAAAAAGATTCGGTACAAATTTGAGTGGAAAAACTTTTGGTATATGGGGATTAACATTTAAGCCAAAAACAAACGATATGAGAATGTCGCCGGCAATAACAATAATTAATGCATTATTAGAACATGGAGCAATAGTAAAAGCATTTGATCCTAAGGGTTTTGAACTTGCAAAATTAATTTGGGGTGACAAAATTGTATATGCAAAAAATTCATATGATGCACTTAACGGAGCAGATTGTATGCTGCTTCTTACTGAATGGAACGAATTCAGACGGCCTGATTTTGATCGTATAAAAGAGTTGTTAAAATCTCCGGTTATTTTTGACGGAAGAAATCAATATGATGCTGAACGTCTAAAACAACGTGGATTTGAATATTATTGTGTCGGAAAGAAAATATAATGATAAGTGATAATATAAAAAGTGGAATAGCAAGAACTCCTCACAGAGGCCTACTTATGGCAACAGGCGTAAGCCGTAAAAATATGAATGCTCCTTTTATCGGAATTGCAAGTTCTTTTTCTGATCTGGTTCCGGGGCATATTGGTATGAGAGATATGGAGCGTCAAATAGAGAAAGGTATTCATAGCGCAGGGGGGCAGGCATTTATATTTGGAGTACCTGCTATTTGTGACGGAATTGCTATGGGACATTCCGGCATGAGATATTCTCTGCCTTCAAGGGATTTAATTGCAGATTGTGTTGAAAGTGTCGCTGCAGCTCATCAATTAGACGGTATAGTTTTGCTTTCTAATTGCGATAAAATTACTCCCGGAATGCTAATTGGAGCATTGAGATTAAATATTCCTGCAATTATAGTAACTGCAGGCCCAATGCTTGACGGCGAATGCGGAAATCATCATAAACTAACGATGGTAACAGGTTCTTTTGAAGCTGTTGGTCAATATAGAAAAGGTGAAATTTCAGAAGAAGAACTCCTCAAGATGGAAGAAGAATCTTGCCCATCTGCAGGAGCTTGTCAAGGTATGTATACTGCTAATACAATGGCCTGTTTAACTGAGGTTTTAGGCATGAGTATGCCTTATTGTTCTTCGTCATCTGCTGTTTCATCTAAAAAACGAAGAATAGCTTTTGAAAGCGGAATGAGAGTTGTTGAACTTGTTAATGAAGATTTAAAACCTTCAGACATTATAACAAGAGAATCTTTGAGAAATGCTATCACCGCTGATTTAGCACTTGGTGGTTCAACAAACACATTTCTACATATACTTGCAATTGCAAATGCAGCAGGCGTTGATGTTACATTGGATGATTTTGAAGAATTAAGTCAAAAAGTTCATCAAATTGTAAAAATTAATCCGTCATCAACTTTAACTATGGCAGATTTTCATAATGCAGGCGGAATTCCTGCGGTCATAAAATCATTAAAAAATCTGTTGAATGAAAATGTTAAAAACGTTTCAGGTGCAGGACTTGCGCAAATTGCAGAACAAGCATATCAAAACAAAGATATAATTCCTGATTATGAACAATCAAAGTACACTCAAGCAGGGCTTGCTGTATTATATGGCAATTTAGCCAAAGATGGTTGCGTTATAAAAACTTCCGGAGTTGATCCTGATTGTTATGAATTTGAAGGGAATGCAAAATGTTTTGACTCGGAAGAAGATGCAATGTATGCCCTTGAAAATGATATTATTAAAGAGGGTGACGTAATAGTTATTCGATATGAAGGCCCAAAAGGCGGACCAGGAATGAGAGAAATGCTTGCTCCGACATCACTTCTTGTTGGTAAAGGTTTGGGTAAAAAATGTGCATTAATAACAGATGGTAGATTTTCAGGTGCAACAAGGGGAATTTGCGTCGGACATATTTGTCCGGAAGCTGCAAACGGTGGTAATATCGCATTGATTGAAGACGGTGACAAAATTAAAATTGATATTCCTAACCGAAAAATGGAACTTTTAGTTGATGAAAAGATTTTAAATGAACGCAAAAAGAATTTAAAACCATTTGAGCCTAAGGTAAAATCTGGTTATTTGTACAAATATTCTCAAAATGTACAAGACGCTAGCCATGGTGCTATAGTATAATTATGAAAAAGCTTGTCGATTATAAAAAAGATATCGCAAAGTGTTCAAAATGCGGACTGTGCCAGAGCGTTTGTCCTGTTTTTAAAGAAACCGGCAATGAATGCGCCGTTTCAAAAGGCAAGTTTGTTATGCTTGATGGAGTTTTGAAAGGAGATTTAAAACTCAACAAAAATATAAATAAATATCTTGATATGTGTCTGAAATGTGGTAAATGCACAAATTTTTGTCCGAGCGGAATAGATGTTTGTAAGATCTTTGAAGTGGCTAAATACGAATATGCAAAAAATACTTTATTAGGTAAAATAATTTTCTTTTTGGAAAGCAAATATGTCTTTGGAAACGTCATAAAAATATTAAAACACTTATCAAGCCGGAAATATAAAAAAATTCTGAAACAAGTTCAGATTGATGCACCTAATGATCCAACGACTACATTAAAACTTCTCTATTTTAAAGGTTGTGTCGGAAATATTTTTCCACAAACAAGAGAACTTTTAAAACAAATTCCAAATATAAATATTATTGAAAAGGATTTTGATTGTTGCGGCATTCCTTTTTTATCAAGCGGTAATCTCGAAAGATATGAAGAAGCAAAAACGCATAATTTAAAGCTTATAGAAGAATGTGAATTTGACTATATATTGACAGACTGCGCAAGCTGCGAGAGTACGTTAAAAGGCTATTATAATGAGATTACTACGTCGGTCACACCTCCTCGTAATGACACGTCATTATTCATCAATCTCGGAGAACTGCTGGTAAAAAATAATGTAAGGTTTAAATCTGAAAAACATATTAAAGTAACATTTCACAAGCCTTGTCATATGGAAAATTATGATTATATAAAATTATTATTTGAAAACTGTGAAAATGTAGAATATATTGAGATGAATTGTTTTGACGATTGTTGCGGATTTGCCGGAGAATTTGCAATAAAAAATCATAAATTATCAGCTGATATTTCACAAAAGAAAGCAAAAAATATTATTGACACAGGCGCAAATTTTGTAGTTACAACCTGTCCGTCTTGTATTATGGGTATAAAACAGGGACTTTTTAGTGTAAAAAAAGCCCCAAAAGTGTTAAGCTTATCTGAATTTTTATTAAATTTAAAAATCGAAGAATAAAACTTTTGTGATATATTTTATTTATGAAAAGTTTTGCTATCTGTTATAACAATGAAATAAGTCATTCTTCAGAAGTTAAAGATAACCTTTTAAATGCTCTTAAAACAAGGGGTTTTAATGCTGAAGTATTCGATATTGATAATTTAAAGGGCGAATTTGATTTTGTTTTTGTTATCGGTGGTGACGGTACTATATTAAAAACGGCAAGATTTTATGCTCCACAAAAAACACCTGTATTTGGCATTAACTACGGACGTTTAGGTTTTTTGTCGCAATCATCAAAAGAAAATATTGAATTAACTGTTGATAAAATTTTAAATAATGAATATGTAATAGAAGACAGAATAATGTTACAGAGTCTCAATTTTACAGCATTAAACGACTTTGTCATAAAAAGTTGTGAAACAGGCAGAACTTCAAAGTTTTCACTTAAAATTAATGATAGATTTGTTTGTGATTATCTTGCTGACGGCATTATTATTTCTACCCCTACAGGCTCTACAGCATATGGTTTATCTGCTGGTGGACCTGTTTTAGAACCGTCTTTGGATGCTTTTGTAATAGTTCCAATTTGCCCTCATACACTTAATGCAAGACCTATCGTTGTACCTGCTCAAGAAAAAATTACAGTTAGTACTGATGATAATTGCAAATTTGTTGTATCTGCGGATGGACAAGAATTTTATGAATTTGAGTCAGAGATAAATGTTGAAAAATCTAATCATTTTGCAAAACTTGCTTTACTTAAAGATACTGATTTTTATTCTGTTTTAAGAGATAAATTACATTGGGCAACGCATCCTGAATATCAAGGTTAAGGCATGCCAAATTTCTTAATATAATTGCTTTTTAACTATTAATATTAAAATTTGTTCACATATTTTAGAAAATTATTGTACTTTTTTTCTATTTAAAATAGTATGTTATTATATTTATAGTATAAGTATCAAAGAGGTAAACAAAAGTGGAAAATTTCGTATCAGACATCTTCGCAAAGAAAGAAGAAACTACAAATAATGATCAAGCAAACAGATCTCCGGTAAATCCGACTAAGATAAAAGTTGTTGGTGTTGGCGGTGGCGGCGGAAATGCCGTAAATCGAATGATAAAAGCCGGACTTTCAGGCGTAGAATTCTGGTTAATGAATACAGATTTACAAGTTTTGGAATATGGTCAAACAAAAAACAGAATCCAACTTGGTGAAAAATCAACAAACGGTTTAGGTGCAGGCGGTGATCCTTCAGTTGGTGAAAGAGCAGCAGAAGAAGCTCAACAAGATATTACAAAGGCTTTAGAAGGCGCTGATATGGTATTTATCACAGCCGGAATGGGCGGTGGTACAGGTACAGGTGCAGCCCCTGTTGTTGCTAAAATTGCTAAAGAACTCGGAATTTTAACAATTGCAGTTGTAACAAAACCATTTACTTGGGAAGGCAGAAAAAGACAAAATCAAGCAAATCAAGGTTTAGAAAAACTTAGAGAAGCTGTTGATGCAGTAATTGTTGTTCCTAACGACAAATTGTTACAAGTTGTTGACAGACAAGTTTCATTAACAGAATCATTTATTATAGTTGATGAAGTTCTGTTGAGAGGTGTTCAAGGTATTTCTGATATTATCACAGTTCCTGGGCTTATCAATGTTGACTTTGCAGATGTTAAATGCGTTATGCAAGCGTCCGGTTCTGCACTTATGGGTATTGGTCGTGGTCAAGGCGAAGGCAGAGCTATTAAAGCTGCTGAAATCGCTATCAATTCTCAATTGCTTGAATCTTCAATCAACGGTGCTACGGGTGTTATCGTAAATATAACAGGCGGCCCAGATATGACATTGCATGAAATATCAGACGCTGCAAATATTATCCACGATGCGGTTAATGATGACGCAACAGTTATTATCGGTACTGCTGTTAACGAAAATATTCAAGGTGAAATCCAAATTACTGTTATTGCAACAGGTTTTGAAATGAAAAATCAACTTCCTGAAGAAAAAACTGATGTAAAACAATTGAGTGCTTCTGACTTTTTCGCTGGAACATTTAATTCATCAGTAGGTGCTTCTTCTCAACCTCAACAAACAGTAAGAAAAGCATCAATGCCTGAAGTTTCTCATAGCTTCACAAACATAGAAATTCCGGATTTCTTGAAAAAATAAGTTTAGATGATACAAAGCTGGAATATGAAAAAAGAGAACGATTAAAATTAATCGTTCTCTTTTGATATATTATCAAATTTATAATTTCGTTGTGTTAATCAAATATTAAAACGAAACTTCTTATAACCACTACTTAGCGAAACAATAACGAGGCTCGTACTGTCTGAGCGGCAAAAAGATTC
>CAMPBE010000067.1 GCA_946636615.1 uncultured bacterium
GTGACAGACCTTTTAAATATTCAAGGTTTGCAAAATCATCCGCATTAAAAGTTATAAGCGAATTCATTGTACCTTTTACAAACCGCCAGCGTTTTTTCTTGTCGTTCGATTCAACTTCCTCAATTTTTTCCGGAAACATATCAAATAGCAAAGTTTTCATTCGCTCAGCAGACCTGCGCGAACACTCAAAATGCTCCTGAATATCTGATATACACAGACCCCTGAAGCTGTTTTGAAACATCATCGCAAGTTCAATTATTTCTTCTGCTTTTCTTAATCTGCTTGGTTCGCGCATAGTTCACCTGCTTATAATATCTAATCTGTTTAGTACTTACTTAAATCAAGCTCATCCGCACATTTTTTCCAAACTCGCTTTTCAAAATTACATTTTTTTGTAGCTTCTTTATCTAGTATGAATATACCTCTATATTTATACATTCTGAAACCATTTTCATCATTGTAATATGCAAATGTTATTCGCTTTTCATTCCAATTTAAGGAATTTTCATCTTCTTTCTCGCCATCACGTAATGATTCATATATTTCTGTACCATCTAATGATATTTTATTTTTCCATTTGCAATTTTTATATTCATTTTCAACTAAATCTAATTTAGGGCACCATAAATATTCGTTTTCTTTTATTTTAAACCAAGCACATTGCTGTCGATATCTAATATTCTTAAATAGTTCTGTAACTTTTTCTATTGTTCTAAATTTTACATTATCAGAATATCTAATAACCTTTCCTGTAAATTCAGAAGGATCTTTATCCTCACAGTTCCATACTAGCTTTTCACCTAAAGCGGAAATTCTGCGATTAATCTCTTTGACTATTTCATCAATTTGTTTATTAATATCTTCAATTTCATGTCCTGCAGCAACTTTAATTCTATATGGTTTTTCTAACTCTTGTACATGAACAACTTCTTCCAATTTATTAATTTTATTATTAATAAGAACTTCTTCCGTTCTTTGAGCATCAGCATTTTCTTGTGCATCGTGATGTTGTTCATCTATTTCAACCCACAAATTAATTTGCGGGAAATAAATATCTGCAAGTGCAATTTTATCATTATCTCTTTTAAATAATTGTTGAGTAACAATTTGTAGATTTAAATTATTTACTAAATTATATATTCTTGTAACGCAGTAATTTTCATACTTTTTAAAAAAAGTTTTTTTGAATTGATTTGTTAAATATTCTTTTTTACTAACCATTTTAAAATTCCTTATTATGCATTCCTTGAACCTGCAGGGCGACCATTTTCATCATAAAGATTTATTCTGCCGTTCTTTTTTATTCCGACACAATTGCCACACATAACAGCCTCACCGCCATTTAAAGTTATTGCTGTTCCGACACTACCAAAACCACCACCTTTTTCTACATATACAAGAACATTTTGTCCGTTTACAACAAAAACTGCTTTTGGTGTAAAGCCAATAAGTTTTCCTGTTACTGATGTTGAATGATTACCGGATTTAATATACACTTGGCTACCACTTTGTCTTGCTTCAATACCCATATTTAACTCCTTTCTATTTTTATAGTATCAGAATAACATACACATGCGTCAATATGTGACATACATTAAAAATATTTACCCCTAAACTTATTTTAGTACAAAAATTTTATCCCCTTAAACAAATATGACACAAAATGACGGGAGTGAGTTGGATAATAAAATTAAAAGGAGAAAAATCATGATTAAAAAAGAAGTTTTAGAAAAGGTTTGTGAAAATATTTTTGAGGAAAAACCTCATGTGTTACAAACAGGGTTTAAAGATTTGGACACGATTTTGAGCGGGGTTGAAAATTCAAGTCTGATAACAATCGGGGCAAGACCGGCTATGGGGAAAAGTAATTTTGCCACAAGTATTATGCTGAATTTACTTGAACAAAATAAAAAATGTTTGTTCTTTTCGCTTGAATTGAGTGAAGGGCTACTTATAAAAAGATTACTTTGCCAAATAGGAGAAGTAGATTATCATTTATTACAAATGCCAAATGAAATTTCAAAAAGAGAAAAGAACGTTGAAAAAATTATGAAAGCTCTTGATAAATTATCAAAATATGATTTAACCATTTATGACGAGCATTTTAATGTTGAAGATATAAAAGAAAGAATTGAGCAACATAAACCTGAATTTGTTTTCATAGATTATTTGCAACTTTTAGATGTTCCAGCTAAAAAACCTCGTTCAGAATCTTATGAGAAAGTTATGCGGGATTTAAAGAAGATTGCAAAAGACAATAATTGTATTATTTTTATGACTTCGCAGCTATCAAGAGCGATAGAGTCAAGATGTGATAAAAGACCGTTATTATCGGATTTGAGAGAAAGCGGTGCAATAGAAAATATATCTGATGTTGTTATGTTTATTTATAGAAGAGACTACTACACTAATCCTGATTATGATGAAGAAGATTATGCACGTGTAAAAGGTGAAGCAGAAATAATCGTTGCAAAAAATAAATACGGAACAACGGCAATTATTAGGTTACTTTTTAGAAGTTCAATAATGAAATTTTTGGAGCCCCCGCAACCTGAATTTGATGCGTTTTAAGGAGTGTTTATGACATCAAATAAATTTTATATCAGCGATGAATATTATTACACAATAAAAAGAATCAAGAATCGCATAATACATATTCCTTGTGATGAATTAAAAGCAAAACAAAGATTTTTCCTAAATGCGATAAAATGGCTTTATCCGTATAAAGCGGATACTCTCAATTCTGCAAAAATTCACTCCGGCAAAAAATGGATATTGAAAATGGATATTAAAAGTTTTTATGATTCTGTTCCGAGCCATGAAATTCAGCGGGTAGTGTCAAAAGTATGCCGGAGGATAAATCAGAATGATAATTCTCTTGCCTACTTATCACTTGTAACCATAAACGGCAAATTGCCGACAGGGGCACCGACATCATCACATATTGCAAATGCCTGCTTTAAGGGAATTGATAAAGAGATTATGTCAGTGAGTTCTGCTTTTGGTGTTGATTACACAAGATATGTTGATGATTTAACCTTTTCTTCATACTGCAAAGAGACATTGGAAATTGTAGAAAAAAGAGTTACAGCACTTTTAGCATTTTACGGGTACAAAATAAACAAAAAGAAAACAAAATATATCTCGGATAATAAGCAGCAAAACGTTTTGGGGCTTGTTGTTAATAATTATCGGGTGCGGTTGCCAAAAGAATTTAAACGAAATATCAGGGCAATGCTGCACAGTTATGCAATCTATATTTGTAATACAAACATTAAAGACACAAAACATTTGGCTTGGGATATCAAAAGAATAAGGCAGTTGGAAGGTTATATTTCTTACATAAACCACGTTGATAGCAAATTTTATGTGCAGCTTAAACGGTATGCCAAAAAGCTGGAGCAAAAATATTGGGTGATAATTCCGTTTTTTGGAAAAAAGAAATACATAAATCAAGAAACCGACCTTTAAATTAAGGTCGGTCTTGAAAAGGTTACTGTTACGAACGAAGTGAGTAACGGTGTTCCTTCTGATTGTTATTCGTGGCATATAGCGAATCGCTTGCCCATATAATTATTATAAAATGCACATATGTCATTTTGTGTTATATCAAAATTACTATAGAAATTTTTCTTTGAAAAAATTTGTCAAAAGTTGACAAAAATACATCATAATAAAACTTTGATGTTGTTTTATAATTAGATAATATATTATCTATATATTGACATTTTTGATAACTTCGGTTAATATATTATCTATGAACAATCAATTTTTAAATCAAAAAACTCCCAATGAAATTGTGAAAAGTTTAGCGGATAAAATCAAAGAACACCGTAAAAAATTAAAAATTTCGCAAGAGGTTTTAGCGCAAAAATCCGGAGTTAGTCTTGGCAGCATTAAAAGATTTGAAACTAAGTATGAAATATCTTTGCAATCTTTTATTAAAATTGCCATTGCTCTTAATTTAGATAGTGACATTGAAAATCTATTCACAACAAAAACTTACACATCTATTGATGAGGTAATTAATGGATAATTATAAATATCTGAAAGTTTTTTATAATGATAAATTAGTCGGAACTTTGGCTAAAACTCCTGATAGGCTTGTTGCATTTGAATATGATAACGAGTGGCTTGCTACCGGTTTTAGCATTTCGCCATTCTCACTCCCGCTACAGAAAAAAGTATATTTGCCAAATTTTGAGCCGTTTGACGGATTATTTGGTGTATTTAACGATAGTTTGCCGGATGGCTGGGGAAGATTATTAGTTGACCGCCTTTTACTTAAAAACAATATCAACCCAAGTGAAATTGATAATTTAAACCGCCTTGCTGTTGTTCAACAAAGCGGTATGGGTGCATTAACTTATCAACCTGAGCATAAGTTTGAAACACAAGAACAAGAATCCGATTTTGATAAATTAGCACAAGAATGTTCAAAAATATTAGAATCCAAAAGCTCTGATAACTTGGATGAACTTTTTAAGCTAGGCGGTTCGTCAGGCGGAGCAAGACCAAAGATTTTGACAAAAATAAACAGTGAAGATTGGATAATAAAATTCCCGTCCTCGCAGGATCCTAAAAATACCGGAGAGCAAGAATATAAATATTCACTTGTCGCAAAAGACTGTGGAATAAAGATGAGCGAAACAAAACTTTTCGATTCTAAAATTTGTTCAGGTTATTTTGGAATTAAACGATTTGACAGATGGGTAAATGAGGGAAAAGACAAAAAAGTGCACATGGTTTCCGTTAGCGGATTATTAGAAACAAGCCACCGTCTGCCAAATCTTGATTACAATATTTTAATGAAGTTGACTCTTGAACTTACAAAAAATTATCAAGATATTGAGCAGTTATATAGACTTATGTGCTTTAATGTTTTTGCACACAACAGAGATGATCATTCAAAGAATTTCTCGTTTTTGTATGATGAAAGTCAAAAAGAATGGCACTTATCACCTGCTTATGATTTGACTTACAGTTCATCATTTAACGGAGAACACGCAACAACAATAAACGGTGAAGGCAAAAATCCAAGTTTAGAGGATATTTTAGCAGTAGCTAAAAATATCGGAATAAAAGAAAAACAAGCGCGTGACATTGCTCTTGATATTAAAGACAAATGTTTGTCATTGTTTGATTAAAATTTGTCAAATTGTAAAACAATGAGTATTTTCACTTTATTTTCATTTTAACTACTGACACTTTCACAGTATTTTCAATGCTTTTGGCAGTTTGCAATTTTTCGGACAGTTTGCAAATTTTGGGATTTTGGAAATTGTTTTTATTAGAAAACTATTTTATATAATCAAGGTATTCAAGTAGTTTTTTCTGTTCGAGGTATTTCATGTAATCTTCCATAAACTTAAAATCAGGTTCACCTTTTGAATCCACAGGAAGACTTAATATTTCTTTTTTTAATCTTGTATCGCTACGTTTATAATTAAAACTATATTTTCCACGAATAGTTAATATTATTACCGCTATTTACTTAACATATTATCTATGGAAATACAAGAATATTAAGTGAGATGAACAATGAAAAAACAAATTACGATTTTTTGTTATTAGCAATTATCAAATTTACTGATACTTTTTGAAAAGTTATGTTTTTATAATTATCCCAATTTTCTCTTAAATGTTCTGCTTGCAAGTGTCAGGGTTATCAAAGCTATTAGAAGCAGTGGAATTATGTTTACAACAACATCACCTATTCCCATACCTTTTAATATTATTCCGCGAGATAGAACCATAAAGAACCTTACAGGATTTAAGTATGTTAAATATTGCAGACAAAGCGGCATATCTTCAACAGGTGAAATAAACCCAGATAGCAGTACTGCAGGCATCATAAATGTCATTACAGATAAAATTGCCTGCTGCTGAGTATTACAAATCGATGAAATATAAAGCCCGACACCAACTATCGCTAAAAGCGATATCAATATTGAAATAAAAAATAAAACTATTGAACCTACAAAAGGAACATGGAAAAATACAATGACTATTCCAATCATAACCATTGTTAAAGTCATTGCAATTAGAAGCGGCGGAATTGATTTGCCGAGTAATATTTCAAATGATGAAAGAGGACTAACAATAAGCTGGTCGAATGTGCCGAGTTCCCTTTCTCTTGCAATTGATAAAGATGTTAGAATTAAAGTTGTTACAAGTGAAAGCATTGCAACAATAATTG
>CAMPBE010000068.1 GCA_946636615.1 uncultured bacterium
TTGAACGTTCCGGCTTTAAAGTTAAACGTATAACATACAGAGAATGGCAATATTCACCAAAGGCATGCCTAGATAGAGTTTTGGTTGAAGAATAGAACAAAATAAAACGGTCGAGTATTTTCGACCGTTTAGAAATATGTATGTATTTATAAAGTTATTTAATTTCTTTGATAATAATTGATGCGTTTTGTCCGCCAAAACCAAATGAATTAGACAATGCAGCATGAACTTGGGCTTTTCTCATCTTATGAGGAACGTAATCCAAATCAGCAACATGTTCATCTTGATTATCAAGATTAATAGTTGGAGGAACTATACCATTATTGATTGCTTTTACGCAAGCAATAGCTTCAACAGCACCTGTAGCTCCAAGCATATGTCCATGCATTGATTTTGTTGAACTTACCATCAAGTTTGGATTTTGTTTTCTATCACCGAATACTTTTGCAATAGCTTGAGATTCAGCAACATCGCCCAATCCCGTACTTGTACCATGGGCATTTACATATTGAATTTCTTCCGGTTTCATTTCTGCATCTTTAAGAGCAAATTGCATTGAATGAATTGCACCTTGTCCCTCAGGATCAGGAGCAACCATATCATAAGCATCACCTGTTTGGCCATATCCAGCAACCTCTGCATAAATATGTGCACCACGTTTTTTGGCATGCTCGTATTCTTCTAAAACAAGAACACCGGCACCTTCACCCATTACAAACCCATCTCTGTCAACATCCCAAGGACGAGAAGCTCTTTCAGGTTCATCATTACGTTTTGACAATGTTCTTGCACTTGAGAATGCACCAACGCCAACATCACAAATCGCAGCTTCACAACCGCCTGCAATTATTACATCTGCATCGCCGTATTGGATAGCACGGAAAGCATCGCCGACGGAATGTGTACCTGTTGCACATGCTGAAACTACAACTTTGTTTATACCTTTGTAACCATATTTCATAGAAATTCTGCCTGATGGCATATTTACAATCATCATTGGAATTGTAAAAGGAGAACATTTATTTGGTCCTTTATCCAAAATTCTTTTATGATTTTCTTCAAAAGTAATAAAGCCACCTGCAGCAGCACTAACTATTACACCTATTCTATACGGGTCTAAACCTTCAATATTATCCAATTTTGCATCTTTTATTGCTTCATCAGCTGCAACTACGGCAAATTGAATAAATCTATCCATTCTTTTTGCTTCTTTTGGATCAATGTATTCTTCAGGATTAAAGCCTTTAACTTCACCGGCTATTTTAACAACGTGATTTTCGGTATCCATAGCTGTAATATTACTGATACCGCTTTTCCCTTCTACAAGGCTGTTCCAAAACTTTTCTATCCCAACACCAAACGGTGTAACTGCCCCAAGCCCTGTAATTACTACTCTTCTTTTCGTCATACTTTTACCTTTAAGTTTTATGAGATTCTTCGGCTCTTGTCATTCTAAGCGTCAACGCACAAATTCGAGTATCATGCCTTGTACGATTTTCCAGACTGTCATTCTGAGCGTAGCGAAGAATCCCATAACTTATTAGCCTCAAAATGACGATATTTCCTCTAAGTAATAAGAGGGTAAAAATTTTACAAAAACTCTCACCCTCATAAATTTATAATATTCTCAAAATTAATGAGATTGTCACATCAGGCTTCCGCCTTCCTCGCAATGACAAATAAATTATTTGTGAGAATCAATGTAGTTTACTGCATCTTGAACTGTTTGAATTTTTTCAGCTTCTTCATCAGGAATTTCACAACCAAATTCTTCTTCAAAAGCCATAACCAATTCAACTGTATCTAATGAATCAGCACCCAAATCAGCTGTAAAGCTAGCTTCAGGAGTAACTAATGATTCATCAACGCTCAATTGATCTACTACTACTTTTTTAACTTTTTCTAATGTACTCATCTTTTTTTCCTCATTTAAATTTGTATTACTAAAATTTCAATTATTATTATACTTAACCCATAAAATTTTTGCAACAAATTTACAAATAAGCATAATTTTTGTTAAAAAACTTTAATATATAATTTTTTCATGTAGCAAATTTTTTTTTGTTTAAATATTATACTACTTTATCCTGTTAATTAACTTAAGGAATTCAATATGCAAATACTACCAATTCAAAAATCTTTTAATTCTCAAAATCAAAATCCTAATTTTGGTCATTCAATTCGTGTAAGCATCTGTGTTGAAAGGGATTGTTGTCCGCTGGAATTTGTAAACCCGGCCAAAGATTCTAAATTATACAAATATTTAAACGCAAAAATTATTGAAGCTTTAAATGAAAATTATTATCAAAAATTAAGAGATATATATGGAATAGTAAGAAAAACAAAAAAATCACAACCAACAAATCCTGTATATGAAGATATGGTAAAAGAATTAACTGCAATAGATACGGATTACAAAAGACTTAATATTGTACGTTCTGTTTATCCGAAAAACAGATTAGGTTATATTATTACAGGTGACGATGTTGCAATTGCAGAAAATATAAAAGGCGCAAAACATATAGGTATTGCAAAAGCAGATTCCAGATGGACTTACGGAACAACTCAAACTGATTATGTCAGAGATTTGAGTAAAGCTGTTAAAAATAATATGCTTGATTATGTTCAGAATAATAATGTATCGTTACGTTCAAAAAATGATAAAGAAATTATGCTGAGAACTAATTTTAAACAAGTTGCTACAGACAAAAAAGGAGACCCCGTTTTTGAAATTGATAATTTTGAATTCCATGAAAACAAATCAAAACCAAATCTAAAACCTGTAGATCCGGATTTTATCCGTTATAAAAATAGCCAATTTGTTGCTGATGCAGTAAGGCGAACAATTCAACATCAGGTAAACAGACTTTTCGGTAAAAAAAGATAAGTAATAAAAATGTCGGGACGTTCACCCCGACATTTTTTAATTAAATTAAGAAGTAATTGATGAAAGAAATTTACATAAACAAATTATAATAAGAACTTTTCACTTTCACCTTTCACTTTATAACATCAAACCACCGGCAACTTCGATAGCTTGACCTGTTACGTAATCTGTATCAAGAGCTAAAAATTTAACAACTTTAGCAATATCTTCAGGTGTTCCAAAGCGTTTCATTGGAATAGCTGCAGCATATTCTTCAATGTTACCAAGATTTGCAGTCATTGCTGTTTGAATAAATCCCGGACATACAGCATTTACTCTGATGTTTCTTGAACCAAATTCTTTTGCCAATGTTTTTGTCAAACCGATTAAACCTGCTTTTGAAGCTGAATAATTTGCCTGACCGGCGTTTCCATGAACACCAACAATTGATGACATATTAATGATAGAACCTTGACGAGCTTTCATCATATATTTGATTACAGCGTGAGTAACGTAATAAGCTGAACCTAAGTTGATTTTAATAACTCTTTCCCATTGTTCAGCGTCCATTCTTAAGAATAAACCGTCTTTTGTAATACCTGCGTTATTCAACAAAATGTCAATTTTTCCATGGTCAGCAATCATTTTGTCAACAGCTTCGTGAACTTGAGCATCATTTGATACGTCAAATTGATAAAACCAAGCATCAACACCTAATGCTCTGATTTCGTCCAAAGCAGGTTTTGCAGTAGCTTCATCGCAAATATCATTAATAATAATGTCGCATCCGTTTTGTGCTAATTCTTTTGCACAAGCAAAACCGATACCTCTTGATCCGCCTGTAATCAAAGCAATTTTTCTCTCTGTCATAATTTTTCTCTCCTTATTTATTATACTGTTGCTAAAAGTTCCTTTAAAGAATTTATCGTATTTTCCAAACTTTCTTTATCATAAATATTGAAAACTTTAGAATCCGGAACAATTTTTTTGTTCAAACCTGCGAGCACTTTACCAGGACCAATTTCAATAAATATTTCAACACCGTCAGCAGCCATTTTTTGAATTGTTTGTGTCCAATGAACGGATGAATAAATCTGACGCGGCATTTTTACTCTAAAATCTTCATTTAACGTTGTAGGCTGAGCATCAACATTTGTGATAACCGGTAATTTCGCATTATTTAAATTCAAACCTAATGCAAAACTTTCAAATTCTTTACCTGCATTTTCCATAAATTTTGAATGAAAAGCCCCTGAAACTGCCAAAGGAACAACACGTCTTGCGCCTTTTTCAAGCAAAATTTCACCTGCTTTTTGAACAGCTTTTTCATCCCCTGTTATTACAACTTGCGCAGGTGAATTGTAGTTTGCAACATCCACATAACCCACACTTGAGGCTTCTTTCAAGGCTTCTTCCAATGAACCTTCAGGAGCATTAAGAATAGCAGCCATAGAACCGCCTTTTGTTTCGCTCATCAAATCCGCACGTTTTTGAATGGCTTTTAGTGTAGTATCCAAATCCATAACACCTGCTGCATACATTGCACAATATTCACCCAAAGAGTGACCGGCTACAAAATCTGCTGAAATATCTATTTGAGATTTCAAAGCCTCCAATGCAGCAATCGACATTGTTACAATACAAGGCTGTGTATTAACAGTTTGTTTTAAACTGTCTTCAGGCCCTTCAAAGCAAAGTTTTGTAACACTTTTTCCTAAAACTTCATCTGCTTTGTCAAAAACTTTCTTTGCAGAATCAAAATTATCATATAAATCCTTTCCCATACCAACAGATTGTGAACCCTGTCCAGGAAATAAAAAAGCAATCTTTTTCGTCATACCATTATCCCTCTCTAAGTGAATTATATTATAAATACTCAAAATGTAAATATATTTTTACTGTTCGCTGAATTTTTTAGATTGATTTTGAATTAATTCTTTATCTTCAAAATAATTTATACGCATAGCATTTTTCATCTCTGCAAGAGTTTTTTTAGCTTTTGCTTCAGCAATTTTGCTTCCTTCTTCAAGCATTTTGTAAACAGACGGAATATCTTTTTCAAATTCTGCACGTCTTTGTCTTATCGGCTGCAAAACTTCTTCCAATACGTTATTCAAGAAACGTTTTACCTTAACATCACCTAAGCCGCCTTTTGTATAATGAGCTTTCAATTCATCCAGATTTTTATATTCAGGAAGATATTTTGCAAAATGTTCATCGGTTGAAAATGCATCCAAGTATGTAAATACGGTATTACCCTCCAAATGTCCCGGATCTTCAACTTTCAAGTGTGTCGGATCTGTGTACATTGACATAACTTTTTTCTTAACTTCTTCTGCCGAATCAGAAAGATAGATGCAATTTCCTAAAGATTTGCTCATCTTAGCTTTGCCGTCAGTTCCTGGTAGTCTCATACATGCCTGATTATCAGGAAGAAGAATACTTGGTTCTATAAGAGTTTCACCATATACATAATTAAATCTGTGAACAATTTCCCTTGTTTGCTCAATCATTGGAGCCTGATCTTCGCCAACCGGTACGGTAGTTGCTTTGAATGCTGTAATATCGGCCGCTTGACTTATAGGATATGTAAAAAATCCGACAGGAATACGTTCTTCAAAGTTTCTCATTTGAATTTCCGTTTTTACGGTAGGATTACGTTTTAATCTTGCGACAGTAACCAAATTCATATAATAAAAAGACATTTCGCAAAGCTCAGGTATTTGGGATTGTATAAACATAACTGATTTTTCAGGATCAAGTCCGCATGACAAATAATCCAAAGCAACTTCAATAATATTTTGTCTGACTTTTTCAGGATTTTCCATGTTGTCAGTTAATGCCTGAGCATCAGCTATCATAATATATATTTCGTCATATTCACCGGAATTTTGAAGCTCTACTCGTCTTTTCAAAGAGCCTACATAGTGTCCTAAATGTAAACGTCCTGTAGGTCTGTCGCCGGTTAATATAATTTTTCGCATTTTTTCTCTCTTTCGTTAGTACTATTTATAGCTATTGTACATCAACTATAAAAAACCGCAAAGATTACTTAAAAAATTTAAAAATTTTAATTATACAGCTCCTATACCACGAAGAATCCCAATCATGCCTTCCGCAGCTATGTCGTTTGTAACTTTTCCGTCCTTATTAAAATAAT
>CAMPBE010000069.1 GCA_946636615.1 uncultured bacterium
AGTCCGAAAGAATCCAGCCATTAATTATTCATTTCCGTTTTATTAATATAAGCTGGATTGTTTCGCTTTGCTCACAATTAATGTGAAAATTTATGCAATTTCTAAATGTCTACGTGCGTAGCACCTCGCAATGAAAAATTTATCAAATGTTGCAGTGCAAAGGCTTTATTTTGTCAGTAATATTTTATCAGCTTTTTTTTGGTAAAATTCTGTGTTTATATTTAATTTCTCACCAATTTTTAACAGTGCATCAGCAAAATTCTTAATCGAAGCTGTTTTTGAAGTCGATTTTGAAGCTGTTTCCAACACATCACCTATACGGTGATATATTTTGTTATAATAAATATTTTGTGCCTCAGATATATCTACTTGTAATTCCAACGCTTCAATATTGTCAAACAATTCAAGAATAGCGCTTGCTTGCTGAATTTCAAAACTGTGTTCCAATCTGTTGATATTTTGAAGTATTTTGGTGCTGAATATTTTACTTGACTGCGCCTTGTCTAATTGGATATTTATTCTTTTTGCTTCATAATTTAAATCTTTTACTTGTTGAATCAGGTCGTCATCAAGAAAACCGTCACATCCTACAACTAAATCATTAAATTTGTGGCTTAGAGCATATGCAGCTGATATTTTAAATTCATTAGGAATATCAAGTCCCAAACTCTGCAAATGGTAAATTGAACCCTTTCCTTCGTCATACATATCTTTGTATATTTGAGAAAATTTTTCTAATTTACCTTTCAAAAGTATCTGTAATATTTTGCGTCTTTCTTCAATGAATATGTCTTTAAGAGTGTAATATTCTTTGCCAAAATATTCATCAATAGCCCTGATTATTTCAGTTAGAGGGTTAACTAAGAATAATTTTATTAAGTTAGTTTTTATTTTATTGTATTCTGCGTCGTCAGAATATTCTTTGATTGCGCAGTGGAAATCTCCACCTGTATATTGCATTAATGCTACTAGTAAATTTGATTTTTGTAATGTGATTTTTGATTGTACTTCAATATTACATATAACAAGTTTGGCAGAGCCCTTGTTTACTCTTTTGTATGCTTTTCTTGTTATTTTATAACAATATACATCTTCATCATCTTCAAAATCCTGATAAAGTGAAGAAAGTGCCCATAAACTTGCAATCTGTTTTAAAGATACACTTGATGGTTTTACATATTTTTCATAAATATCTTTTCCGGTGCCGTGTTCAGGTAGATTACTTTTTGCTTCTGCAAGAATATTGATAAAGTTTTCTTCCAAATTTTTATCAGTAAATTTTGCGGCAAGCTGCATTGAGCGAGCTGCATATTTCATTATTTGAACGGTCTCAATTCCTGAAATTTCAGAGAAGAACCAACCACAGCTTGTGTACATCAATAAATTTTGACGTTGAATTTCCAAAAGTTCCATTGCCTTGACTTTATCTTCATCAGACAAGTCAGGTTTAAAGTTTTTATTCTGAAATTTTTTTATGTTTTGTTCGCCTCTGTTTAAAATTACTTCAATATATCTGTTTCTTGTTGTCCAAACATCGTCATTGAAATATTTTGAACCTTCTTTTTCAAATATAGGTATAAGTTCATCTCTTAAATAGTCAAGAGCGTCTCTAAGAGGCTTTCTCCATTTTTGGTTCCAACCCGGATGACCGCCTGTTGAACAACCGCAATCTTCTTTCCATCGTCCTACACCATGGAAACAGCTCCAACTTGAAGCTTGTTTAATTTCAACTTCACAGTCGCTTTTGTATTTATCCAAAAACTCAGCATAATTTGTTATAGTAAAACCTTCATCTTTAGCTCTGACTTTCAAAACGTAAGCAAGTGCCATGTCTCCAAATTTTGTATGGTGTCCATAGCTTTCGCCATCAGTTGCTATGTTTATGAGCTGAGGGTAATCTCTGAAATCGGATATTCCTTCTTTTAATCTTTTTATGAATTTATTTCCGTCTGTTAAAAGTTCATCAAAGGCTACAGAACGAGAGATAGCTCCGTCGTAGAAAAATAAATCAATAAATTTGCCGGGAGCTGATTTGATGTAATATCTGTATGAACGAGCAGGATCTATGTTTCCCCAGCTTACATCAGTCCATTCTTTGTCGTTTTTGTTTTTAAATTTATCGGCTTGATATGGTGAAAGTACCGTAAATTTGATACCGTTTTCTTCAAGAATTCTCAAAGTGTCGTCATCAACTGCTGTTTCCGCAAGCCACATACCCTCAGGCTTTCTTCCAAAACGATATTCAAAATCTTTAATACCCCACAAGATTTGAGTTCGTTTGTCTTCTTCGTTTGCAAGAGGCATTATTATATGGTTATAAACTTGCGCCATGGCATTACCATGACCTGAATGCATGGATGCACTTTCTATATCTGCTTTTATAATCCTTTCATATGTCAAGGGCGCAAAATGTTCTAACCAAGACAAAAGAGTTGGACCAAAGTTATAGCTCATATATTCGTAGTTATTTACTATATCAAGTATTCTGTTTCTGTTATCAACAATTCTTGATACAGAATTTGGGTTATAGCATTCCTTATTAATTCTTTCATTCCAATCGTGGAAAGGGAGTGCACTATCCTGCAGTTCTATAGCTTCCAACCACGGGTTTTCTCTCGGCGGTTGGTAAAAATGTCCGTGTATTGTTAAAAATACTTCCTTATTCTTATTGCTCATTTTTAACTCCAAAAAATTTTAATTTTGAGTCTTTGGTTTTGAACTGATAACATTGAATACTGTTGCGTCCATCCAAGGATCTCCCAATGCTGTTGAAAATACTTTGCCGCTAAATTCAACGATATCACCTGAATTTAAATCAATATATTTTTCAGCTTCGGTTCTGTTTAAAAAGATTTTTAATTCAGATAAAGGGATATTATGGTCACAGACATCAGGTCTTTGTATTAAGAATGAAATATAATTTTCAGAACTTCTCATTGCCGGTTTGTAATCAAGACCAAGTGTTGAAAATTTATCAAACTTTGCTCTAATAGTTATAGTTTTATTTAAATAAGCGTTAGGCCTTGCAACAACACTAAGAGGGTTAACAGTAACTCCTTTTGTAGCAAGTTGCGTATAATTTTTGTTAGTTGTTGGCGCAATTTGTGAGGTTAATGTTGTATTTGTCGGTGTTGGAGTAACAGCATAAACACAACCGCCAAGTATTAATAATAGTATTGCTAAATGTTTTCTTATATTTTTCATATTAATTTCCCCTATTTTTATTACATAATAACATATTTTTTTTATTTTGTAACTACCCGAACAAATAATATCTCTTTTCAACATTAATAAAACATGTTATTATATTCTTAATGGAGTGTCAAATATGAATAATAGACTTTCACCAATGGGTTATGCAATAGTATTTGTTTTGCTTGTGGCATTTATTATGATCATAAGTTCACCTTCTATAATTAGAAGTTATAGTAAAAAAGAAGGTGTGCCAAATAATAACAAACAAGAGCAGACAAAAAATTATGATCCTGAAATTAATAGAAATTATCCCAATTATGATGATGGCATGAGAGCAAGTGATAGTTCAAGGGATGATGATAGTTCAAGAGAGGATGAGCTTGCAGAATTGGAAAGAAGATTAAACAGTCGGTTGGAAATTATTGAACGAAATAATAGTTCACCTCGTTATGACAATTCGATTTCTGACAAATATATTTGTTCTATAGAAGGTGGCTTAAATGAAAATGGTGTAATAGTTCCAATAGATCCGAATAACCCGCCTGCTAAATTTGTTTTTGCTTGCGAATATAGGCAATAAAAAAAGACCTGACATTAGTCAGGTCTTTTCTATTGTCTAATGAATTATTCTACTTCAATAGCGCCTACAGGACAAGAATCTGCAGCTTCTTTAACACAATCCATGTTATCAGCAACTGCTGATTCGTTTACTTGTGCTACACCGTCTACTGAAAATACAGCGTCGCAAATAGATTCACAAGCGCCGCATCCGATACAAGAATCGTTTACTTTTACTGCCATTTTAATTTCTCCTTATATATTACATTACAATTTGCGGTTATTCCGCAAAACAATTTTAATATAAACTGTTTAAAATTTCAATTACCTTTATTTAATTAAATATCAAATAATCTGTGAAGCCTTGTTTGGATGTCGTCTTCTTCCAATTCATTTGTTATTTTATTTAAGTCTATTGCCATTTGATAATAATTTGCTGCATCGTTTATAAATCCCATTTCTTGGCTAGCTCTACCTGCGTTAAAATAGGCTATTGTGTAATTAGGGTTTAGCTCAATAGCGTTTTCAAAATATTCTAATGCTTCTTCACAATCGTTAAGCCCATCTAAGTAAACTATTCCAAGATTATTTTGTGCAAATGCATTATCAGGATTTAGATCTATAGCCTTGTGGAAAGAAACCAAGGCTTCTTCTACGTAATCTTTTTCCCATAGTGCTATTCCTGCTTTTGAATAACCTCTGTAATCATCAGGATTTAATGTTATTGCATCGCAGTATGTTCTGATTGCATTATCCAAATCGTAAGAAGCCATATATACATCACCTAAAGAAATTATGATATCATAGTTATTCGGATCAAGTATAATGCCTGATTGATATGTCGAGATGGCAGCTTCAATATTTCCCTTAGCTTCTGCATATATTGAACCTAGTGCCTGACATACTATTGATGTCCATTCAGCATCAGGATTTAGTGCAATTGCCTTTTGATAATGTTCAATAGCATCATCATATAATTCAGCTTTTGCGTATGCATAAGCGAGTGAATTGTTGTAAAACGGATTATCGCAATCTAGCTCCAATGCAAGTTTGAATGCACTTATTGAATTAATTTTGTCTTCTTTTTTTAAGTATAAATGTCCAAGTTCATAATATATTTGCGGAACATCAATATTAAACTCCAATAATCTTTCATAACAATCAATAGCTTCATCGCTGTTGTCCGGAAAATAAGTCTGTAATACTGTTGCTAGTTTTATTAAAACTTCTCTGTTTAAAGGGTTTGCCTCAAGAACTTTTCTGTAGCATTCAACCGAAAAATCAAATTCTTCATTTTTTAATGCTATATCGCCAATTCTATTATAAAATATCTCTCCATGGTTTGTTTCAGTTGCAGCTTTTTTGTATAAATTTTCTGCAGTTGGGTACATTTTGAATTTTTCTAAGAATTTTCCAACCAAATTATAAGAAAATACCGAAAAATCATCTGAAATGTTTTTGCAAAACATTTTCATAGATGCCTTATCCCAAGCGAGCATCAAACTTCCTGTTAAAAAGTAATATAAAAATCCAAAGTAATCGGATGCATTTGCATTTTTTGAATTAATTTTTTGTAAAATTGATTGGGATAATATTAGTCTTGGTCTCGCCGATTTTAATTTTCCGACTTTAATTGCTGATTTAAATTCTTCTTCGGCAGATTTGAAATCTTGCGCCAATTTCATAAAGAAACCTGTATAAAGGTGTGCGTTAACATTTTGCGGAGCTAATGAGATAGCTGTTTTACATTGTTCTATTGCAGTGTCTATGCTTATTTGACCTTGTTCCCACATGAGAGCTGCAAGTCTGTAATACGCTTCAGGCATTGACGGATCGTATTTTACTGCATCAATATAATACTCAATTGCCTTCTGTAAATCATTGTTTTGTTGGCTAATTAAGTACCTTTCATGAGCGAGTCTGGCTTTTTCTAAAAATTCTCTCGCTTTGGTGGGATCTGCTGCCTTTATCGGCTGTAATAATGCTTGTTCTGACATCAATGAGCTCCATTAAGATGTGTTTAACATGTATTATCTCGACATATATTATAATAATCTTTACAAAACTTAATTAATATCATCTAAGTGGAGTAGAA
>CAMPBE010000070.1 GCA_946636615.1 uncultured bacterium
TCAGGTATTGATGCTTTGGTTCACGCAATTGAAGCTTATGTATCTTGTATGGCTACAAACTTTACAAATTCAAATGCTTTGGAAGCATCAAAACTTGTATTCAAATATTTGGAAAGATCTTGGAAAGAAGGAGCAAACGATCCTATCGCAAGAGAAAAAATGCATTATGCAGCAACTATTGCAGGTATGGCATTTGCAAATTCATTCTTAGGTTTGTGTCACTCAATGGCTCACAAACTTGGTGCAATGTTCCATGTTCCACACGGTGTTGCTAACGCATTGTTAATCAGACAGGTTATTAAATATAATGCTGTTGATTATCCTCATAAACAAGCAACATTCCCTCAGTATAAGTTCCCTAACGCAAAAGAAAAATATGCTCAAATTGCTGATGAACTTGGATTGGGCGGAAAGACAAATGATGAAAAAGTTGAATTGCTGATTTCTGCAATTGATAAATTAATGAAATCTATTAATCTTCCAAATTCAATCAAAGATTTTGGAGTTACAGAAGAAGACTTCAATGCAAAACTTGATGAAATGGTTGAATTAGCATTTGACGATCAATGTACAGGTGCAAACCCTGCATATCCTCTTATGAGTGATATTAAAGCTATTTATCAAGATGCTTTTGATGGTGTTGTAAGAGATTATTATTCTTCAAAATCATCAAAATCAAAAGTATCTAAAAAATAGTATTTAACAAAAATTATAAAAAGGCTTTCGAATTTTTCGAAAGCCTTTTTTATTAATAAAATAATGTTTTATCTTTAAATTTAGTCAGAATTTTTTTTATATCTTTTTTGTTGTAGTATTTTCTGTCAATGTATGTATATGTTCTGTTTTGTGTATCTATTATATATGCAGCAGGATATTTGTCAGGTGCAAAAAAACTAACAAGTTCTTCATTTTCTTTTATTTTTGCATTCAAAATGCAAAAATTATATTCTCCTTTAAAATCTTTATAAACAGTTTTAGCTATCGGAAAAAATTTTGTAAGCATAAATGCATTATCCGGTTTTGCCAAAATTAGTATAAATGGTGCTTCACTATTCAGTGCTTCGTTGTATGGCATTCCTACAAACGGTGTGTCAATGTAATCCAAAATATTTATTTTGTTTTTAATTTCCGAGGAATGACTTATGTTATATGATAATAAAAATATTAAAATTATAAGTAGCAACTTTTTCATAATAGTTATTTTAACATAATTAAAAAGTTTTTTTGTTTGTGTTATCCTTTTATTATACGAAAATAATAAGGATTTTTATATGATAATGACAGAAATTAAAGATTTACCTACAGTATATAATGCAAAAGAAACTGAAGAAAAAATTTATAAATTTTGGGAAGACGGTGAGTATTTTAAAGCGGATGCAAAAAGCGTTAAACCACCATATTCAATAGTTATTCCTCCTCCGAATGTTACCGGAGTTCTTCATATGGGTCATGCATTAGATGAGACTTTGCAGGATATTTTAATTCGTTATCACAGAATGTCAGGGTATGAAGCTTTATGGATTCCTGGAACCGATCACGCGGGCTTGGCGACTCAAAATGTTGTTGAAAAACAGCTTGCAAAAGAAGGCTTGACCCGTCATGATTTAGGTAGAGAAAAATTTCTAGAAAAAACTTGGGAATGGACAAATGATCATAAAGGTACAATTTTAGATCAAATGAAAAGACTTGGTGCATCTTTTGACAGATCGAGAGAACGTTTTACTTTTGATGAAGGATGTTCTGAAGCAGTTAAAGAAGTTTTTGTAAAACTTTATGAAAAAGGATTAATTTATAAAGGAAAATATATTGTAAATTGGTGTCCTCGTTGTAATAGTGCTATTTCAGATGTCGAAACAGAATATGCTACAGAACAGGGGCATATGTGGGAAATATCTTATCCTTTGAAAGGTGAATCAGGTGCTATTATTGTTGCAACAACAAGACCTGAAACAATTTTTGGTGATGTGGCAATAGCTGTTCACCCGTCTGATCATAAATATTCTGAACTTATCGGAAAAACTGTTGTTATTCCATTGTCAGGCAGAGAAATTCCTATTATAGCAGATGAATATGTTGATAAGAGTTTTGGTACAGGTGCTGTAAAAATTACTCCGGCACACGATCCTAATGATTTTGAGGTTGGTCAAAGACATGGTTTAAGACCAATTTGGGTTATAAATAATGACGGTACAATGAAAGCTTGCGGTGAAGTTCCTGAAAAATATCATAATTTAGATAGGTATGAAGCTCGAAAAGCTATTGTTGGAGATTTGCAGTACCAAAATTTCTTATTAAGAATTAGAGAGCATGAACATAATGTTGGTAAATGTCAGCGATGCGGAACAACTATTGAACCGTTACTTTCTGAACAGTGGTTTGTGAAGATGGAACCTTTAGCAAAAGAAGCTATAGCTGCTGTTAAGGATGGAAGAATAAAATTTGTTCCAGAAAGGTGGGAGAAAAACTATCTTGGCTGGATGGAAAATATTCGTGATTGGTGTATTTCACGTCAAATATGGTGGGGACATCAAATTCCTGCATATTACCACAAAGTAACAGGAGAAATGGTTGTTGCAAAAGAAAATCCTGATCCTGAAAATTATATTCAAGAATCAGATTGTCTTGATACTTGGTTTTCATCAGGTTTGTGGCCGTTCTCAACTATGGGATTTCCTAATTCTGAAACTGATGATTTTAAAAAATTCTATCCGACATCAGTTCTTGTAACAGGATTTGACATTATTTTCTTCTGGGTTGCAAGAATGATTACTATGGGATTGGAATTTACAGGAAAAGCTCCATTCTCAACTGTGTATATTCACGGTCTTATTAGGGATGAAAAAGGCCAAAAAATGTCTAAATCTAAAGGCAATACAATTGATCCGGTCAAGATTATCGATAAATACGGTTGTGATGCATTGAGATTTACAATGACATCTCTTTGTACATATGGTGGTCAAGATATAAAGATGAGTGAAGAAAGATTTGAATACGGCAGAAATTTTGCTAACAAAATTTGGAACGCATCTCGTTTTGTATTGATGAATCTTGAAGGTGTAGATAATAAAGACATTGATTTTAATAATTTGACTATTGCAGATAAGTGGATTTTGGATAAACTTAATAAAACAGCAAAAGAAATAAATGAAAATATTAAAGAATACAGAATTGGTGAAGTTGCTCATGTCCTTTATGATTTCTTCTGGAATTCATATTGTGATTGGTATGTAGAAATTGCTAAAATACAACTTCAGGATGAAAATCAAAAGGTCAATACCCAAAGAGTTTTAAGATACGTTTTAGATATGGCATTAAGAATGCTTCATCCAATTATGCCGCATATCACGGAACAAGTATGGCAATTGATGCCAAAGTCTGCTGGAGAAAAAGCAAAAGCTATAATTGTTTCTGAATTTCCAACATTTAAAGATGAATTTGATTTTCCAAAAGAAGCTCAGGAAATGGAGCTTGTTTTTGAGACAATTACTTCATTAAGAAATGTTCGTCAAAGTTTTAATATTTCGCCATCAGTAAAATGTAATATTGAAATAAGAGCTGAACAATCGGAAAAACCTATATTTGAAGCAATTGAGGCATATATAAAACGTTTGGCAAGAGTCGAAAACATTTCTTATGCTGATATGAATGCTGCAGTTCCTCCAAAATCTGCAGCAGCTGTTGTTTCTTTATCAAAAATTATTGTTCCTCTTGCTGATTTGATTGATTTGGATGCAGAAATTGCACGACAACAAAAGAAACTCGATAAACTTACTGCTGAAAAAACTTCATTGTTAGGCAGAATGAATAATCCTAAATTTGTTGCTAATGCTCCACAAGAACTGATAAAGCAAACAAGAGCGAGAATTGAAGAAATTGAAATTCAAGAAAAATCGATTAGCGATTTAGTGAATTCTTTAAAATCTTAATATTTCACAACAATATAGCAAAATATAATTTATTTGATGATTTGGTAATTGTAGATATTGTAAAAAGTTGTAGGTAAATATATCAAAATTAAATAAAATAAATAGTATTACCCTTAAAATTCAAAGTATTAAGTAATATTAAACTTAAATATTTACAAATTCTTATTGATTTGCTAAAATAATCGCATTGTATAACAGTATTACGACAATGGAGTAAAAATGACATCAAAAGAATTGGACTTTGAAGAATTATTGAAACAATATGATTATAAGTTTCAGAAAGGTGACCTTGTAAAAGGTATCGTATGTGGCTATGACAGCCAAGGTGTAATGGTTGATATCGGAGCTAAAACAATTGCTATTGTTCCTGAGAGGGAAGCTGTTGATAAAGGCGAAGATGTTGAAAAGAAATTTGAAAAGGGTAAAGAATATGAGTTTCTTATTATAAGAGAAGAAGATGAGGACGGAAAGTTTCTTCTATCTCGTAGGAAAGTCGATTTTGCATATGCTTGGAAAGAACTTGAAAAGGCAAAAAATGCTGATGAAACTATTCTTGGTACGATTGCAGGAATTGTAAAAGGCGGTGTACTTGTTGAGATTTCCGGCGTAAGAGGATTTGTTCCGTCATCTCAGCTTAGAGTAAAAGAAACAGATCTGGAAGTCGGCGGAAAAATAGAGTTGAAAATTTTAACTTTAGATGCTCAACAAAACAATTTTATTCTTTCTAATAAAAAGGTTTATGATGATACTGTTGTAGAAGCAAGAAAAAATGTGTTCTCACAAATTGAACCGGGACAAGTTGTAAAAGGTGATGTTGTTAGAATTACTGATTTTGGCGCTTTTGTTGATTTAGGTGGTATAGACGGACTTTTGCCGTTGTCTCAATTGTCTTGGAGATGGATTGATCATCCGACTGATATTTTGCATGTAGGTGACAAGATTGATGTTGAAGTCATTGCAGTTGATCATGAAAAACAAAGAGTATCACTGAGTTTGAAAAATCTTGAGCCTGATCCTTGGTTAGAGGCTGAAAAGAATATTAAAGAAGGCGATAAAGTTGAGGGTACAATTACAAGAATTAAACACTTTGGTGCATTTGTAGAGGTATTTCCAGGTGTTGAAGCATTATTGCCTCATTCAGAGGTTATAGAGCTTCAAAACAAAAAAGAAAGTATTCTTCAAGTTGGTGACAAGGTTGATACGTATATTTTAAAATTTAATCCTAATGATAAACGTATAGCTTTGACTGTGAACGAAGAAAAAGTTGGTTCATCTGAAGAAATTGAGGAATAAGAAAATATTAAATAAAAACAGAGCCAATTATGGCTCTGTTTTTTGTTGTAGTAAAGTTTAATAAAAATTTTTAAAATAGTATTTTTTTCGGATTATAGTTAGTGAAAATTTTTTCATAATTATATAGTTATGAATTTGTTTGAATATACAAGAAAAGTATCTGAAAAAATAAAGTTATATGACACAATTACAAAAGATTTGCAGTTTAAAACTTATAATCCTTTTGCAAAGCCTATAACTTTAACAGTTATATGGGTAGAAAATGAAAAAGAATAAAATATTTTTTTACACAACAAAATTATAATTTTTGTTGCAAAATATCCTCCCTAATAGGACTCTGTTAAAAAAAATTATAGATTATCATTTTTTGAGAGGTAGGTCAAAATCTTTGATTTTGAAGTAGGTTTATTTGCAGCCTTATGCTGACCTGCATATTATTTATTATTGCTGTTTCGTTAAGTAGTGATTATAACATTTCTCGTGAGTATAGCTCACAGATATGGTCTTTTTACCTTTTAATATTAACTTTTCACTTTTCACAACAAAATTATAATTATGTTGTAAAATACCCTCCCTAATAGGACTCTGCCGAAAAAAATGATTAATTATCATTTTTT
>CAMPBE010000071.1 GCA_946636615.1 uncultured bacterium
CCTGCTTTGCCAGCCTGACTTCCTGCATTAGAAACAGTTTTAGCAGCTTTGCTTGCGTTTCCTCTTTTTACCAAAATTATCCCACCAACGATTGCAGCAAGAGCTGCCCCTGCAATCCCTATAGTTTTCCAATCAACTTTGCGGCTTTCATTTTCTTCTGGTTTTGCCGCAGGTTTAGGGACTTTCTGTTGCGTTTGAACAGAAAATTTCGACGGCGCACTAATAATATCTACCTTATCTACCATATATTTATTAAAACTGAATATGTTTTGTTTTTGCTTTAATGTAAATATTTGTAAATAGCTCATAAGCTGGATTGTTTCGCCTACGGCTCACAATGACAATGAAAAATTTATACAACTCCTAAATCTATCTACGTGAATAACACAGCGCAATGACATTACAAAGTCATACTGAGGGCATTAGCCCGAAAGTATCCAGCCTATATTTATGTGTTACAAAATCTCTCTTTTATACTTTTCACAACCGCTAAAACTTTTTCTTTTAAAACATTATAACCGGAATTGTTTTCTATTACATAATCCCAATCTTTTACATTATCTAATCCGACCTCGGTTATGTCATCTTCTCCGACAAGTTGACCTCTTGAGGCTCTCACATCTCTTGATGCCTCTACCCGAATAGATATTGCTCCGGCTTTTTTAAATACATCGTATTCATGCGGAACTCTGACATCAGTAACCATTATATTATCTCTCTGCGCAATAATTTTCTTCAACCAATAATCAGGATGTTGAGCTCGTCCCCAATTCCCCAATTCAATAAGTCCCTGACGATACAATGGTTTATTCTTTTCAATTTCTTCGTACGTCAAACCGTGTTGCTTTCCGTAAGTTAGCTTTATTATATCACCCATTGCGCAACGTCTGAAATCCGGCATTGCATCAAGCATAATCTTTGCTACTGTGTCTTTTCCAGCGTATTGCTTTCCTGAAAAAATTATAATCTTATTTATCATATAAAAATATTACCACACGCACATACAAATTTATTTATATACTTAATATAATTTACAAAAAATTTGCAATTGTACTATGTTAGTAATAAAATAAAATGACGAGTGTAAATAGTACAATATATTGGAAAAAGGTTATGGCATTAAATTTTCAAGAACTTGTTTTTAACTTACAGAAATTTTGGTCTGATTACGGTTGTATAATTCAACAACCTTATGATATAGAAAAAGGTGCATCTACGATGAATCCTGCAACATTTTTGCGTTCATTGGGACCTGAGCCATGGAATACTGCAATGATTGAACCTTGCAGAAGACCGACAGATGCAAGATATGGTGAAAACCCAAACAGATTGGGACATTATTTTCAATTTCAAGTTATTTTGAAACCTTCACCTGATAATGCTCAGGAACTTTATTTAAAAAGTTTGGAAGCTATGGGCATTGATCTTTCAAAACACGATGTAAGATTTGTTGAAGACAATTGGGAATCTCCAACTCTTGGTGCTGCAGGTGTAGGTTGGGAAGTATGGCTTGATGGTATGGAAATTACTCAATTTACATATTTTCAACAAGTAGGCGGTGTTGAAGTTAAACCTGTAGCTCTTGAACTGACTTACGGTTTAGAACGTATTGCAATGTATTTACAAAACAAAGAATCTGTTTTCGACATTATGTGGAATGATACATTGAAATACGGTGATATATACTTACAAAATGAAATTGAACAATCCAAATACAATTTTGAATATAGCGATTCTAAAGCATTATTCACTATGTTTGATTTATTCCAAAAAGAAGTGGATAATTGTGTTAATGCAAAACTTGTTTTGCCTGCTTATGATTATGTTTTGAAATGTTCCCATACTTTTAACCTTCTTGATGCAAGAGGGGTTATCAGTAAAGATGAAAGAATAAATTTCATCAACAGAGTAAGAACTATGGCATCTGCAGTCGCAAGATTGTATGTGGAACAGCGTAAAGAAATGGGATTTCCCCTATGTAAATAGAGTTGAAAAGTTAAAAGGTTGAATGGTAGAAAAGCTTTTAAAATTAAACAACCATTCAACCGTTAAACCTTTCAAATAACCATATGAAAAGGAAAATAAATGGCTGAAAAATTTCATCGTGCGACATTTACTCGCAATTTTTTAAAAACAATTACTCGTATTAAAAATCCTGACGAAATGCTGGCTGAGGCAAAATCTGGCGGATTAGAAAAGACACTTGGAGTATGGGATTTAATTATACTAGGAGTTGGTGCCATTATTGGTTCCGGAATTTTTGCAGTTGTAGGTATTGCTGCCGCAGGAAATGCTGACGGTTCATCTCTCGGTGCCGGACCCGGTTTGGTCATATCTATGATAGTTGCAGCAATTGCTTGTGTTTTTTCAGCTCTTTGTTATTCCGAATTTGCAACAATGATACCTGTCGCAGGCGGAGCTTATACTTATACTTTTGCAACATTAGGTGAATTTGCTGCTTGGATGGTAGGTTGGGTTTTGATGCTTGAATATGCTATAGGTTTTATCGCCGTAGCCTGTGCTTGGTCAAACCACTTTGTACAATTTATGAGCGGATTCGGTGTAAATTTTCCGGCTTGGCTAGTTAATGATCCGTTTTCTATAACAAAAATTGTTTCAGAAAATCCTGATACTTATATACCAATGCTTGGAAATATGCCAATTTGTGTTAATCTTCCTGCAATTATAATTGTGTTATTGATGACTGCAATACTTGTTAAAGGTACAAAAGACTCAGCTAAAATGGCAGGAATCATGGTTTTTGTAAAATTAGCAGTAATTGCACTTTTCGTAATTACGGGAGCATTTTATATAACTCCTGATAATTGGACTCCTTTTGCTCCGAATGGAGTTGAAGGAATATTTGCAGGAGCATTTTTAATCTTCTTTGCATACATAGGATTTGATGCTTTGGCAACTGCAGCGGAAGAATGTAAAAACCCTCAAAAGGATTTGCCTGTAGGTATTATAGGCTCATTAATTGTAACAACTATAGTATATGTTGCTGTTGCACTAGTTCTTACAGGCATGATTGATACAAGCGCTACAGTTCCTTTAGACTTCTTAAAAGCTCCAATGGCTTATTGTATGAATATAGCAAATCATAGAATTCTTGCAGGATGGATTTCTTTAGGTTCGCTAGCCGGCTTAACTTCAGTGCTTCTTGTACTTGAAATGGCTGCAACAAGAATTTTATACGCAATGAGCAGGGATCATTTCATATCTCAAAGATTTTTGAAATTACATCCAAAATTCAAAACTCCTGCAAAACTAACATGGACTGTAGGATTATTGGCTGTTGTCGGAATATTTACACTTAACCTTGATGTTGCGGCAGAGTTGTGTAATTACGGAACATTCACATCATTCATAATAGTATGTGTTGCAATATTAATTTTAAGAAAAACTGATCCTGAAAGACCAAGACCATTTAAAGTTCCTTTCTCTCCATTTACACCTATAATGGGAATATTATGCTGCGGAGGATTAATGATATACAAATCAATGCAACAATCTAGTTCTGCTTTGCTTTTCCCTGTATGGTTAGGCGTTGGAGCAATAATATACTTATTGTATGGTTTTGTTAAAAACAGACTTAACGAAAATAAGATTCATAATGAAAAAGTTGAACAGAAAAAATTGGAATTAAATAAATAATGGAAATTAAATCAATATTACAAAATGCATTAAAGAAGAAAAGCCCCGATGAACTTATTGCTGTTAGCAAGAAGTCCGAATTAAAAAAAACATTAAACGTTTTTGACCTGATTGTATTAGGTATAGGTGCCGTAGTTGGTACCGGAATATTTACTATTATCGGAACTGCAATTCAGGGTGGACCTGAAAGCTCCGGTGCAGGGCCTGCAATCATTATATCAATGGTTATGGCTGCTGTTGCTTGCGTATTTTCAGCACTTTGTTATTCCGAAATTGCAGCTATGATACCTGTTGCAGGTAGTGCATATACATACACATACGCAACAATGGGTGAATTTATGGCTTGGATGGTCGGTTGGATTTTGATGCTTGAATATGCTATCGGAAACATTACTGTTGCTTGCGCTTGGACAGGGTATTTTGTTCAGTTTTTAAAAGGATTTAAACACATTTTACCGGATTTTGTAATATATTTTCCTATGTGGTTAAGAAATGATTACAGATATATGTTTTCTTACTGCGATAAATTTGGACTTGATCCACATACACAAATGCCTTATTTATTTGACAAAATCCCGTTTGCAATAAATTTACCTGCAATGGTTATAGTATTTCTACTTACTATACTGTTGGTAAAGGGAGTAAAAGAATCGACAAGATTTGCGAGTGTAATGGTTGGAGTAAACATGTTTATGATTATTTCATTCATTATTGTCGGTGCTTTTTATGTAAAACCTGAAAATTGGATACCTTTTGCGCCAAACGGGTTTGAGGGTGTATTTATGGGTGCGTTTTTAATATTTTTTGCATATATAGGATTTGATGCAATTTCCACTACTGCAGAAGAAACCGAAAATCCTCAAAGGGATTTACCTATAGCAATTTTGGGAACTCTTATAATTTGTACAATTTTGTATGTATGTGTGGCGCTTGTTTTGACAGGAAATGTACCTTTAGGTCAAATAGATATACAGGCTCCAATTGCACATGCAATGCGTGCAATTGGTAAAGATTGGTTTGCCGGCTTAATTTCAATTGGTGCGTTGTGCGCATTGACGTCAGTTCTTTTAATCTATCAATTAGGAACTACAAGAATTTTATATGCAATGAGCAGAGATAGATTTTTACCGAAATCTTTAAGATTAATCCATAGAAAATACAGAACTCCGCATGTTTTAACTTGGATTTCAGGAATTGTGGTTATTATTTGCGCAATATTTATGGATTTGAATATTTCTGCCGAACTTTGTAATTTCGGGACATTTACATCGTTTATAATAATTTGTATTGCGGTGTTAATCCTAAGAAAAACAGAACCAGATAGACCCAGACCTTTCAAAGTCCCTTTTTCACCTGTTTTCCCAATACTAGGCATTTTAACATGTGGCGGACTAATGATATATTCAATGAAATTTTTAACAACATCTTCTTTATATTTTCCGCTTTGGTTATTTTTAGGATTCTTAATTTATGTAGGGTACGGATACAGACAAAAACGTATTGAAGAACAACCAAAAGCAATACAAAAATCAAACTAAAAGAGTTCCTTTTTATTTGGGAACTCTTGTCAATTCTTTTCGCAAATTTTCACAGACTATTACTAGTTATTACTCAAAACCAGTCTGAATGTTGCTAAATTTTTAATAGACAACATTGTATGTTTATTATGTTGATTTTCAGAAATATCAAAAATTCTAATTATTCTTTGGATTTCTTCCAAATCTTTTCTTGTTTCTATTTTATATACATTTTCAATTGGGTCTGACACTACTGACATTAAAGTATTTAATTCCTGTTCTTTCATATTAATTATAATCCTCTTTCCTGTATATTTATATAAAGGATTTTTTGTCACAGGAATTGCTTTTTTGTTAATAATTATGTTTACATTTATTAACAAAACATTCTTACCTAAAACATGATATTGAAAAGAAAAATACAAAAAAGAATAAAATTCTTTTTGCCTCCGGCGGGTGCTACGCGC
>CAMPBE010000072.1 GCA_946636615.1 uncultured bacterium
ATTATTTTTATTCAAATGTGGTAAAATAAAAATAAAAGAGGATTTGTAATGTTTAAATGTAAAGATTGCGGAAGCGAATACAAAGAAAAACCTGACTATTGCGATTGCGGTAATGATACTTTTGATGAAATAAAAGATGAAACTATTGATACAATTGATAAAACTGAAGAAACAAAAACTCAACAACAAAAAGAAAGTGATAATATAAAACCAAAATCAAAAAAAAATGAAAAGCCCATAAAAACAGATAAAATTTCTCTTTTAATTTTTGTAGTTTGTTTAATTCTTTCAATTATTATTTTATTTTTTCCTGTAAATACACCTGTAAACACAGATAATATAAAGGAAAACAATGAACAGAATATCATTTCTATACCATCAGTTAATTCTATTTGGGATAACTCAATTCCTGTTGTACAAAAAACAGAATTACCAAAAACAGAACCCGTATCATCAGAAGAAACAGTAGTAAAAAAAAATCCTAAAGTAAATGAAAATACTGATAATAAAAAAGATTTAAATACAACTCCTGCAAAATCTGAAACTCCTAAAATCACAAAAGTAAAACTTACTAAAAACACAACCGTTAAACCTAAACAAACAGATTCATCTGTACCTAAAAAACAAAACGAACAAATAACAAAACAAACTCAAAAACCAACTACAACGGTAAAACCCACATCAAATACGAACAATACTCAAAATGAGATTAGTTTAAATTCTTATAAAATCGGCTTAAGAAATAAAATCGGTTCTCATATTGATTTTGCAAGTGTTGCAGGGGACGGTGCATGTGCCGTAACATTCAAAATTGATGTTAACGGAAAACTTATAAACCGTAAATTTGTTCAACAATCTGAAAATACAAGCTTGAATGATGCAGTATATAATGCCATGCTTGCTGTTCCAAATTATAAAACTCCGCCATCAACATACAAAAATAATACATTGAAATTGAGTGTAAAATTTATAAGCGGTAATTTTGAAGTTTCATTAGATTAATATTGTTATAAAAATCAACTGTATTTATGATTTGAAAAAAATAAAAATATTATTATACTAAAATTATGAAACGAATTATAAAACTTCTTATTACATTACTAATTTTAATAATAAATTCTCCAGTACCGGCAGATGATTTAATATTGCGTGGATATGATGGTGTAGAAATTCCATCAGGTACATTTATTCAAGTGATAAATTTGAAAGAATTTTCAACAAAATATTGTGATGAAACGACAGAAGTATCATTTATGGCTACAAATGATACATACATGCAAGAAATAAATATTATACCTAAAGGTACTGTTTTTTACGGAATGATAGAATCCATGCACGAGCCAATTATCGGTACGAACGCATCAATGGTTATAAAAATTGTTAAAATGAAATTACCTGATGATTTTGAAATACCAATGAAGGGTTATATTTATTCAAACAATAACAATATGCTTGGCGGAGAATTAACTCAACCGTTAATATGGAGAAAAGCTCCTCATTACCAGCACGGTTTTGGAATGGGAACATTAAAATATATACCCGGAGAACAGCGTAAAATGGGAGAACATTTAACTGTTACATCAGGAGCGAATTTATTAATTGTACTTACTGCACCTGCATGGATTACACATACCTTAACAAATTGACAAGATAATTTAAAATGAATAAAATGTCATTATTGTGTTTTAATTTTAATGAGGTACATATAAATGAAAAAAATTTTAAGCTTATTGTTCTTTACATTATTAGCCATAGGTACATCTTATGCTGAAAGCAATTATAATTTTAATGAATCCACTCAAACTCAAACATACAAAGGAACACCATTAAGAGGTTCTGTTATTAGTGTTCCGGCCGGTTCTGTCGTTACAGCCGTAACAACATCTGAGCTTTCATCAGAAAATCTTACAAAAGGACAAGCCGTATATGTTTCTTTGGGTTCTGATTTTTATTTTAATAATAAACTTATTGCACCAATGGGAAGCAGTGTTATTGGTACTGTTACCGAACTTCGTTCTGCTCGCCACGGCAGTATGAATGGAAGAATAAAAATACTTTTTACACAAATTACAACTCCTCAAGGAATACAGATACCTATACAAGGAGTAATCCGAACTAATGATGGAACAGGAGTTTTAGTCGGTGGAACAAAAATGGATGTTACAAAAGAATATGCTAAGGATTTAGCAGCAGGTTCTGCAATTGGAGCATTATCAGGAGTTGTATTCGGTGCTTTGGCAGGTGGAAACGTAGCACAAGGTGCTGCATTAGGTACTGCTGTTGGTGCAGGCGGAGGACTTGTAAAGTCTGCTATAGATAAAGGACAACCTGTAAAAATACCTGCTAATTCACAGATAGATATTATATTAAATCAACCTATTACAGTAAATCCTACAGCATATAGTTACGAAGAATAGAAAATTGGGGGATACATATTTTATATTTAAATAAGAATATAAAATAAAAAAGTGAGATAAAAATGTCAATTCTTGGAAATATTGATGAATTAATGAATAAAGAGGATGAAGATTTAGGGTATGTTACACCTGCTGTTATAAGGGATGAAAAAAATTACATCTCTTTTAAAAAGGCATTTGTAATATCTACGGGCTTACATATTGCAGCACCATTTATAATTGCAGCAATATCATTCATCTTATTATTAATGGGTATACATTTATTTACGGTTGACAGACCAAAACCAAAAATGAATGATATAGAGTTTGTGCTTGTTGATAAAGAAGCAACGCCTATAAACAAAAAAACACCATATCGTTCTCACATTAATTCAAGAGCAGGCGGACATCATGATCCGAAACGAAAAGTTTCTATGCCGTCGCCTAAACCGGCAAAAACAGTAAAATCAAGCAGACCATCACCAAGTCCTGCTAAAAAAGTGGTTAAAAAAGCTTCGAGTCCTTCTCAAAGTGCTAAAACTCAAAAAGTTACAAAAAAACCAGCACCGGCAAAAACATCTACTCAGCCGGCAAAAAAAGCTACTAATCCAAAGCCGGTAAAAGCTGCTGCACCAACTGTAAAACCATCAGTTAAACCTGCAGCCACACCTAAACCTGTTGCAAAACCTGCAACACCATATAGAGTACCTGTACCTCCAAATGCAAATACAGATAAAACATATTCTTCAGGCCCTGTTGGCGGAACAGGTACATCAAAGACTCATTCCGGAGGTAAATATTCACCATCACCGTCTTTAGCTCCTACTTATGGTTCCGGCTCCGGCTCAAAAAGCGGCTCAGGAAGTTCGACTTCAGGATCAGGAACAAAAAGTAGTACCGGTTCTAGGGGCGGAACAGGTAATTATGGAAATCCCGGACCGGGAAATCCAAATGGCAGACCTGGAATTGATGCAATTGCAGAACCTGATTTCGGGCCATATATGAGAGATTTACAACGTCGTATAAAAATGAATTGGGATCCTCCTAAAGGAAACGAAAGCAAAAGAGTTGTGCTTTTATTCAGAATTGCAAAAGACGGCAGATTGCTCTCTTGTCAAGTATCTAAGTCTTCCGGCTTAGCTGCAGCTGACAATGCAGCTATGCATGCAGTTAAATTAACTGCACCATTCAGACCTTTACCTGCAAACTTTAGAGGTCAAAGTATAGATATTCAGTTTACATTCGATTATAACGTATTCGGTGCAAGCTATAGATAAATAAAATAAGTACATACAAAAATAAAGGGATAGAAAAATGGAATTACTTTTACATTCAATTCAGCTAGATTGGCCGGTGTTAACACCAATTTTAATTTGTGCAATTCTTGTAGTTGCCGTAGCAATTAACAGATACTCTTTTTATGGTAAAAATAAAAGAGATGTTTATCAATTTTTACCGGAATTAAAAAGAGAATTAGTAAAAGAAAATATGTCAGGCGCACAAAATTTGTCAATCAAGCTTGGCGGTATTATTGGAGAAGTAACGGAAGAAGCCGTAAGAATTTTTACAGAACAACGCTCCGGCTTTTCAAGAGCATTTGATATATCAGCAGCTCTTGCAACAAGAAAGCTTGAAAATCATTTAACAATTCTTGGTACAATCGGTGGTGTTGCTCCATTCTTAGGTTTGTTCGGTACTGTTGTAAGAATTTTGTATACATTCCAAGACTTAGCAACACAAGGTAATCAATCTGCAGCTGTTGCAATGGGTATCGGTTCTGCTTTGATAGCTACTGCATTCGGTCTTGGTGTTGCTATTTTAGCGGTTATTTTTTACAACTATTTCCAATCAGTTGTTAAACACTACGAAGATGATTTTAACTTAATAAAATTGTTATTCTTAAGTTTTGTTGATTCAAATGATGAATCTACAATTCAATCATCATCAAATATTGCTTTACAATAAAGGATTTAATTCATTATGGCAATGAAAACTAACAAAGGTAAAGATGCCTTATTTACTGAAATAAATATAACACCTTTAACAGATATATTTTTGGTGCTGTTAATTATAATGATGGTTGTAGCTCCAACATTCCAATCTGTTGATAACAACCTTGAAATGCCTGAAATAAACAGCGGTGTTTCTATTGAACAAAAAAACTGTGTTGTTTCTATAACAAAAGACGGATTAATGTATGTTAACGGTAAAGAAATCTCTCAAGAGGCATTAGCAGAAGAATTAGTAACAATAAAACCTACTTTAGAAAAAAAAGAGGTTGTTGTAAAAGCTGATGCTAAAGCCAAGAACTCTATTGTCTTAAAGGTAATGGATGCTGCACAAGAGGCAAAATATCAAAAATTGATTGTTGCAGGTGAACCTTTAACAAAAAAAGAACAAAACGAATTGAAAAGTAATAAACAAAGTACTAAAAAACAAGAATTGCCTGTATTAAAAGATACAACAAAACAGCAAACAGCAATTCCTGTTGAAGATGAGGAATGGGTTGATTAGTTATGGCATATAAACAACGTGATAGTTTTAACGAAATTAATATTACACCATTGACAGATATATTTTTGGTATTGTTAATCATAATGATGGTTATAGCACCATTATTAGACAGTCAAGGTTTAAATTTAAATGTTCCTGAAATAGTTAAAGAGGAACATTTGCAGGAAAACAATAAATTATTAAATGTACAAGTATCAAATGACGACAAATATTTTATAAATGATGTTGAAGTTTCAGTTGAAGAACTTCCAAAAGTATTAAAAGAAGAAGCTGCTAAAAAACCAGATGGATTACTAATTCAATCAGCACCTGACTCAACTCATGGTGCAGTTGTAAAATTGATGGATGATGCAAGAAATTCAGGCATAACAAGTATTTCTGTTATTGGCGGATAATTATA
>CAMPBE010000073.1 GCA_946636615.1 uncultured bacterium
ATCATTTTTTTCGGCAGAGTCCTATTAGGGAGGGTATTTCGCAACAAATTTATAATTTTATTATATTCAAAAACTATTTTTGCATTATTTGGCAAGAAATAGTTTTTAAAAGAAAATCTTTTCTTTTATAAAACTTAAATCCCTTTTTTTCAAAATCTTTTATTAAATCTGATGGGGATAAAAAGGCTTTTTTCGATTCTATCAAATATTTATAAGCAAATTTATTATTAGTAAACAAGTCAATTAAAGATAGTACTGTTTTATCAAAAAGTTTGTTTAATAAATTTTTTTCTCCAAAATCTAAATGCAAAAATTTTCCGTTCGGCTTTAATATTCTATATACTTCTTCTACTGCTTTTTCCGGAGTGTTAATATTCCTCAGACCAAATCCCATAACTACATAATCAAAACTTGAATCCTTAAATGGAAGCGTATTCACATCAGCTTGAATAAATTCTATATCTGAATATTTGTTTTTTGCAATTTCCAACATTTTATGTGAAAAATCCACTCCCGTAACTATTGCATCCGGACAAAACTGTTTTATATAAAATGACAAATCACCTGTACCGCAACATAAATCCGCTACTTTTTCATGCGGTTTTATATTTAATTGTCTTATACATATTTTTTTGATTAACTTGTGCATTCCAAAAGACATAAGATTATTTATATAATCATATTTTTCTGAAATCATATTAAACATTGTTTGAATTTTTTCAGGTGATTTATCCAATGTCATAAATTTTAACCTTTTTACTTATTTTAAATAATAACATATAATGAGCATATGAACATAGCTTTTATACCAATAGATAACCGTCCCGTATGCTATACTTTACCGGAACAAATTGCAAAACTAAATGATAAAATTAAATTTTTTATTCCACCCAGAGAATATCTCGGCGGACTAAGTAAAATTTCGAACGCAAACGCTATTTTAAAATGGCTCAAAGAACTTGATAACGTAGATTCTATAATTATATGCCTTGATACAATAGCATACGGTGGACTAATTCCATCGCGTAGAACTAAAGATTCTTTAGACAATATAGAATCAAGAATTTCTAACCTAAAAAATATATTATTGAATAAAAAAGCAAAAATTTATGCTTTTTCAAGTATAATGCGAATTTCAAATAATAACGTCAACGAAGAAGAAAAAGAATATTGGAATATATGGGGAAAAAAAATATTTAAATATTCCTATAACTACCATAAATATGGGACTACAGAAACCAATATTCCAAAAGAAATTTTAGATGATTACTTACAAACAAGAAAACGCAATTTCGAAATAAATAAAATTTATATTGAATGGCAAAAAGAAGGATTTTTTGACACATTAGTTTTTTCTAAAGACGATTGTGCAGAATTCGGCTTGAATGTAATGGAAGCTGAGGAATTGGAAGCTCTCGGCGGATTTGTAAAAACAGGCGCAGACGAAATCCCAATGACCTTGCTTGCAAGAGCCTTAAACATAGGAAATTCACCCAAAATTGCACCAATTTTCCTTGCTCCTGAGCACAAAAACCTAATTTCCAATTATGAAGATGTATCAATAGAACAATCTGTTTTAGGGCAATTGGAACTTGCCGGATGTAAATTAACAAAACCCGAACAAGCTGATATCATTTTATACGTAAATAATTTTGAGGAACACCAGGGTGAAATCGTCATGAAAATTCCAACAAAACAATTTTCCGGCATTTGGAACACACCTGAAAAACCGTACATAATAGCTGATGTAAGATTTGCAAACGGAGCAGATAATAAATTTGTTGAAAAAATATTTGAGAAAGGATTAGGCAAAAATTTTATGGGATATTCTGCATGGAACACATCAGCAAACACGCTTGGCAGCCTTATTTGCGCTGCTTGCACTCAATATACCAATAAAGATGAATTTATTAAACTCCAATTAACAAGATTTTTAGATGATTGGGCTTATCAGGCAAATGTAAGACAAATGCTCAAAAAACCTGATGAAAACCAATGCAAAGAACTAATGAAACCTTTTGAAGAAAAACTTTTTAATATATTCAACGTAAAATATAATACAAAATACAGTTTTCCATGGAACAGATTATTTGAGGTAGAAATTGAACTTTCTTGATTTATTAATATTATCAATAGCACTCGGTGTAGACTGTCTTTTAGTATCTTTTTCGCAAGGACTTGTTGTTAGCAAAAAACGCAAACGAACATCGCTAAAACTAGCCGTAACAATGGGATTATTTCAAGGAATAATGCCGGCTATAAGCTATTTTTTCACAGATTATGTTGACGAATATGTAGAACCTTATGGTGCTTGGATTGTTTTCACAATATTTATGTGCCTTGCTTTCAAAATTTTTACAGAAACTTTTTATGGCAGAGAAGAAGCTGATGAAATTTGTTATATCGGACTTAAAGGTTATTTATTAATGGGTATTGCAACAAGTATAGATGCATTGGCATCCGGCATAAATTTGCAATTAACAAATACTCCCCTCATAAAAGCATCAGTAATAATAGGCTTAGGATCTTTTATTATGGCACTAAGCGGATTTTGGATGGGAAATTTCTTAAAAAAATTACCGTCAAAAATCTTGGGTAGTATTGGATGCATTATTTTAATATTTTTAGCATTTAAAAGTTTGGTATAAATCAGGGCATGCCTCCTAAAATTAACGTATTTTATAAATTTTTACATTTCTTAATGTATCAAAAAATCATGAAAATCCATGGCATGAGCATGATTACAAGATATAAAAGCCCGAAAAGCATGTAATAACTTATTATATAGCATGATTGACTTCTAAAAAATGGCTAAATAGCAGTATTATAGGCACTTGTTACAAATGTTAATAATCTCATGTCACGCTCTTGAAAAAATAAGAGGATTTTCTATAATGTAATTAAAGAGAGGTGAAACTCATCTCTAGTGGGGGTTGGGACAGTATTTGCGTCCTGTTTCGATTGCCAGACTTGGGTAAGATATAATTGGAGAAAATATAAATTGTTTAGAAGTAGAGATATGGGTAGAGCTGTTGCTGTAAGAAGATGGACTCCGACCGCTCTTGAGTGTTATAAAAGAGGATGCAACTGCGAAGGTTGTTTTTATAGAGATTTCTTTAGCGGTTCATCACAAAAGTGTCAAATGAAAGCTTCCGTTTTGGAATTAGTTCGTGTCATAGGCACTCCAAATGTTGAATTACAGCAGTTTATTATAGAAGATTAATTTTTAAGATTGCTAAAACTTAATCACAATCCTGAAAATAGGGCTTTAAAAATAAAACTGTATGTGCTATAATATACCTATATGTAATAGGAGGTCATTATGCACATTTATGTAAACGGAAGAAACATCGAAATTACAGATGCTATTAAAGCTTATGTAAAAGAAAAAATTGGTAAAGTTGCAAATCATTACGATCAAATACAAGGTATTGATGTTGTTTTATCAGTAATCAAAAACCCTGCCGCTTCCGGAAAACACGTAGCCGAAGTCAGCTGCAAAATGAGCAGCGGAGTTGTTCGCTGTGAAGAAGCTGCAGATTCAATGTATGAAAGTATTGATTTATTGGCTGATAAACTTGATAGACAAGTTAAAAAATTTAAAGATAAAAGTTTAGGTTCTGATAAATCTTCAATAAGAACAGAAGAATTAGCAGAAGCTACAGAAGAATAAATTAAAAGGTGCTAATTAAAGCACCTTTTTTATAAAATTTAAGGATTTGGGTGTGATTAATAATAAAAAAGTTGTCATAATAATGCCTGCATACAATGCAGAAAAGACACTTAAAATAACATATGACGAGATTTATAAAGATTTTGTAGATGAAGTTATACTTGTTGATGATAATTCTAAAGATAATACAAAATTCATCTCAAAAGAATTAAATATTAAAACTATTGTGCATAAAGAAAACAAAGGGTATGGAGGCAACCAAAAAACCTGTTATAAAGCAGCATTACAAGCAGGAGCTGATATTGTGGTAATGCTGCATCCGGATTATCAATACACACCCAAACTTATCCCCGCAATCGTTTCTATGATGGCGTTTGGTGAATACGATGCAGTATTCGCATCACGCATGCTTGGCAACTCTGCCATAAAAGGAGGAATGCCGTTATACAAACTTATTTCTAACAAATTTTTGACTGCATTTGAAAATTTATTTTTATGTGAGAATCTGAGCGAATATCATACAGGTTTTCGAGGATTTACAAGAAAAGTTTTAGAAAATTTACCCCTTGATGAATGTGATGATGATTTTATATTCGACAACGAAATTATAGCACTCCTTTTTTATAACAAATACAAAGTAGGCGAAATATCCTGCCCTACAAAATATTTTAAAGAAGCATCGTCTATTAACTTTATCCGTTCCTGCAAATACGGATTAGGCGTATTGGCAGTCAGTCTGAAATACAGGCTTGCAAAACTCGGAATAAAAACTAAACTGTTTAAAGAAGATGCTAAGAAACTAGACCTGTCCGGCGAAATTGAATACTATTTCAAATAATTGTATTCAAATTGTCAATTTTGTTAATAATTTTATTTTGTTTCTTTAATATATAGTTAAAAAGCAGATAACCTCTTTCTATAGACATCGATTGCTCCATTTCCTGTTCAAAATATTTATCCAAATATACATTAAATTATAATACTGTCACAATCAGACAATATATTGGCAATTTTCTTGTATAATATTATTTTTTGCTCCATATTTATCTTCTGCATCTCAGCTTTCGAACTGACGTTCAGAATGACAAAAAACCATTTAATATCAATTT
>CAMPBE010000074.1 GCA_946636615.1 uncultured bacterium
TGTAGGAGTATCAAGCATTATAACTAAATCATATTTTTTAGCTGTTTTTCCGTCAACAGTATCAGGATCAAACATTTTTGATTTATCTTGTAATCTTGTTAATTCTTTATTTAAATTTTCGATTTGTTTTTTAGCTTCAGGATTAGAACTTTTTTCAAGCATTTCAATATTTTTAGTTACAGATGCAACAGCTTTTGCATTGTAAGGTCTTTTTATATCTTCAACACCTGGAACATGGATAAATGAATTAGGAATATCATCATCAATTGAAGCATCAATTGTTCTTTCAGGATAAGCACCTTTCAATGCTGCTGTCATACCGATAACACTACCAATTGTATCTCCGTCCGGTGAACAATGACCTAAAACTAAAATATTTTTATTTTCAGGATTATTCAATTCTTTTACTATTGTATCAACGGCATCTTTAATTTTTCTAACTTCACCTAAACCGTTTCTTTTTCCTTCAACATCAAAAATTGTTTCTAATACTTGTTTTGGAGAAAGATTGATTTGGTAAGGAGTAACTGATGATGAAACTTTACTGTCATTTGAATCAAGAATTTCATTAAATTTAACTCTTGCTTCTTCTCTTTTTTTATCATCATCACCTGTATATTTTAAACTTGCTTTTGCAGCAATAATAGGAAAATCAGATGTTACACCACCTGTAATTCCTGATAATTCAAATTTATAATTTTCTTTATCAGAATTAATGATTTCCATAAATTTTTCTGTTACAGGAGCAGGAACAGTTCCAATTTCACCAAATTGAGAGTCTTTTAATGTAAGAACTTTATTATATTCGTCATAAGAATAATCTAATTGTTGTCCGTCTTTCCAATTAGATTTTGCAAGTTTAACCAAATTATCATCAGAAGCTGCTGCATGAGCACCTGCCATACCTTTTTGATGACGAGTTACACCGGCAATTTTAAATTGAATACCTGCATCTACAGGGTTTTTAAAATTACCTGTAAATGAAACATGAAGGTTTTTACCTTGACGTTCAATACCAATTCTATTTTTTGAAATTTCTATTACATCAGTTGCATTTTTAAATGTTGGTCTTTTAATGTTTCTTGCTTGTTGGAAGTTAACTACATTTGCTGAAGTAATAGAACTAATATTCACGGAATACCTCTGGGTTTTACACACTTTGATAATTACATAAAACATGTGAAGGAAAAATATTGCCTTATTCCAGACCTTTGTAACATAATTTGTAACATAGAAAATAATATATTTTGTATGCTAAAATATTTATATGACAGATAAGATTATAGTAAAACATGCAAAAGAGAATAACCTACAAGATGTGTCTTTAGAAATACCTAAAGATGAGCTTGTAGTATTCACCGGAGTATCCGGTTCAGGAAAAAGTTCTCTTGCTTTTGATACAATTTTTGCAGAAGGTCAAAGACGTTATGTTGAAAGCTTATCTGTATATGCTCGCCAATTTTTAGGACAAATGGATAAACCAAATGTTGAAAGTATTGACGGTCTTTCCCCAGCTATTTCGATTGACCAAAAGACTACCAGCAATAATCCTCGTTCAACTGTCGGAACAGTAACTGAAATTTATGATTACTTACGACTTTTATATGCTCGTATAGGTACACCTCATTGTCCAAAATGCGGACGTGAAATAAAGCCGCAATCTATTGATGAAATTGTAAATTCTATATTAAAAATGAAAGAAGGTACTAAAATTCAACTTTTAGCTCCTGTAGTTAAAGGTAAAAAAGGAGAATATAAAAACCTATTAAGCGGCTTACAGCAAGAGGGATTTGTAAGAGTAAAAATTGACGGTGAAATATTCAGTTTAGATGAAGATGAAATAGAACTTACAAAAACTAAAAAGCATGATATATCTGTTGTTGTAGATAGACTTGTTATAAAACCTTCAATACAATCAAGATTGACAGATAGTATTTCAATAGCACTAAAAGCCGCAAACGGAATAGTCATAGTAAATAATGCTGAAACGAATGAAGACATTACATATTCTGAAAAGTTTGCTTGTGAACATTGTAATTTAAGCTTTGAAGAACTTGCACCTCGTACATTCAGTTTTAACAGCCCATACGGAGCTTGTGAAGATTGTTCGGGCTTAGGTGCAGATTTTATTGTAGATGCAGATTTAGTCGTACCTGATGATACATTATCAATTAATGACGGTGCAATTTATCCATGGGCAAAATCTTCAACCGATTATTACAAGGATTTATTATTTTCTGTGTGTAAACATTTTGGAATTGACATGAACATACCTTTCAAAGATTTACCTGAAGAAGATAAAAACATTATTTTATATGGTTCAGAAGATGTTATTAAAATTACCGTTAAGCAATTTGGAACAAACAGATACGAAAGCAGGTATACAAAATATGTCGGAGTTATTCCGTATTTAGAAAAAAAATATCATGATACATCAGCAGATTATTGGCAGGAAGAAATTGAAAAATATATGATAACCAAGCCATGTAAAAAATGTGGTGGAGCACGACTTAAACCGTTTCCTCTTGCAGTTACGGTCGGAGATAAAAACATTTATGAATTTACAAAATTATCTGTTGAAGATGCGATTTCTTTTATAGAAACATTATATCTAGAATTATCCGATTATAAGCTACAAATTGCAAAGCAAATTTTAGATGAAGTACATGCAAGATTAAATTTCCTAAAAGATGTCGGTTTAGGGTATTTAGATTTAGCCAGAATGGCAGGTACTTTATCAGGTGGAGAAGCACAGAGAATACGACTTGCGACACAAATCGGAAGTGGTCTTTCAGGTGTTTTATATGTTTTGGATGAACCTTCAATTGGACTTCATCAACGAGATAATGACAGATTAATTAAAACACTTTTAAAACTAAGAAATTTAGGTAATACTTTAATCGTAGTAGAGCATGATGAAGATACAATCAGACAAGCTGATTACATTGTTGACATAGGGCCAAAAGCCGGAGCATACGGAGGAAGAATAATTGCACAAGGTTCTATAGATGACATTATAAATGAAGATGTCTCAATAACAGGCAAATACTTAAGCGGTGAAAGGTATATTCCTATCCCTAAAAAAACAAGAGAAGGCAATGGACATCACCTGATAATAGAGGGAGCAACAAAAAATAACTTAAAAAACATTAATGTTGACATACCACTAGGTAAAATAGTAGTTTTAACAGGTGTTTCCGGCTCAGGTAAATCTACACTTATGCAAGATGTATTGTATGAATTTGCAATCCATAAACTGCTTAAAAACAAACCAAAACCGCAAGGTATAAAAGATATTAAAGGTTTTGAAAATATAGATAAAGTCATAAATATTGACCAATCACCAATCGGCAGAACACCTCGTTCTAATCCTGCAACATATACAGACGTATTTACGCATATAAGAGCCCTATTTGCAAAAACTAATGAAGCAAAAGTTCGTGGTTACAATCAAGGACAGTTTAGTTTCAATGTAAAGGGCGGAAGATGTGAGGCGTGTAAAGGCGACGGATTGATGAAAATAGAGATGAACTTTTTATCCGATGTCTATGTAAAATGTGATGTTTGTAAAGGAAAAAGATATAATCATGAAACACTTGAAGTAAAGTATAAAGGTAAATCCATATCTGACGTTCTTGAAATGAGTGTAGGTGAGGCATTAGAATTTTTTGACGGAATACCTGCAATAAAAAAACGATTACAGACACTTTATGATGTTGGTTTAGACTATATAAAATTAGGACAGAGTTCTACAACTCTTTCAGGCGGTGAGGCACAGAGAATAAAACTTGCATCCGAACTAAATAAAAAAGCAACAGGAAAGACTTTATATCTAATGGATGAACCATCTGTAGGTTTACATTGGGCTGATTTGGACAAATTAATTCAAATAATACAGAAATTGGCTGATAACGGAAATACTATTTTGATAATCGAACACAATATGGATTTGATAAAAATTGCGGATTATATAATTGACTTAGGGCCAGAAGGCGGTAATGGCGGAGGAACTGTTGTTGCTACAGGTACACCAAAAGAAATTGCAAACTGTCCAAACTCATACACAGGACAATA
>CAMPBE010000075.1 GCA_946636615.1 uncultured bacterium
GCCACAGTCCCACGGTAATTATTCAATTTTTAAAGTACTTCTTCGCGATAGCTGCGCTACCTTACCTCCCATAAAACGATACTTAATCGTTTTATTCGGCAGAGTGCCACAGACACACGGTAATTATAAATTACCACCAACACTATTAAAAATCAAGTAGAAGATTTTACAATTTCATTGTCAATAATTTCATTTAACCCAATTATCTTTGAATCAATATCTCTGTATATCTTGCTACCTGTAGCTATTACACTATCTTTTATCTTTAAATTACTGTCAATATAAACATCATTCCATATTATACTGTTTTCAATTATAGTATTTTCACCGATTACAGTATTTTTGCCGATTGACGAATTGCCTATAAATTTTACACTTTTACTAATTTTATCAGAATCAGAAATATATGCCCCACTACATGTTTTTATAATAGGACTATGCTTAAAATGACATTTTCCTTCAAACAAGTCGTTATTTGACTGTTTATATTGTTCAAGAGTACCTATATCACTCCAATACTCAGTTATTTCAAAAGTATTGATTGCATGCTCTTGCAATAACTGAGGGAAAACATTTTTTGCAAAATCATAAAATGTATTTTCAGGAATATAATCAAATATTTTATAATCAAAAATGTAAATACCTGTATTTATATAATTACTTTTAGCAGTCTCAACAGGCGGCTTTTCTTGAAACTCAGTAATATATCCGTCATCATCGGTCACAACAACCCCAAAATGTGAAACATCCTCTATTGGGATTTTCTTAATTCCAATAGTTGCAATTGCACCCGAATTTTTATGAATCTCAATCCCTTTTTTTAAATCTGCATTTGTCAATCCATCAGCAGACAAAACTACAAACGGTGAATCTTTATCAAAAAAACTTTGGCATTTCTTTACACCGCCTGCGGTTCCGGATAAAGCATCTTCCGTAATATAATTAAAATTTATACCTATATTATTTTTAGAATATTTTTCAATAATTTTTTCAGCTAAATAATAAGTATTACATATTACATCTTTAATCCCTATTTCAAACAAATTTTCAAACAGAATAGACATAACAGGTTTATTAGCCACAGGGACTAAAGGCTTTGGTACACCTAAAGTAAGGGGTTCCAAACGAGACCCCATACCTGCAGACATAACCATTGCTTTAATATTTTTTCCCATATAATAATTTTACCTAAAAAAATTTAATATTGCAAATAAAAAATCAGGTAGTATAATAATCTTATTGAGTGGGCTTATAGCTCAGTTGGTAGAGCAGTTGACTCTTAATCAATTGGTCGTGGGTTCGAGTCCCACTGAGCCCAAATTTAATTATATTAACTTAATCGGGAAATAATTTCCCGATTTTTTATTTAGAATTTATTCCAAATTTTTCATATACAATTCTTCTATCAAAACTTCAGCTGTGGCTGCTATTGCAGGTGCAAAAACGAGCCATATAATTCCAAAACAATAAGTGGTCAATACTTTTAAACAGGATTCATAAGGTACCAACAGGTATATAATTAAAGCTATTGCATATCCTATTATCTGGGCTAACCATCTTTATGATTTTTGGAAGATCATTACATATTCGTGTTTAAATATAAAGAATCCGCCTGCAAGAGCACGATAGCGCCACAAATTTGCGGTTTTGCCTTTTGCTCTTTCGTTACCTTGAATATCTTTTACGATAATTCCTTTTAGTCTGAAGCCCAATTTCATCATTCTTGCCATACATTCAAAGCCAAGAGGTTGAACTTCTGAATTTTTGTAGCTGTCTCCGATGATAAGTGCTGCAAAACGTCCTTTTTCCAATAAGTCATATCCGTTTTGAGCAACTTTTTCAAACAAATCATAAAACTGTTCTGTTGATTCACAGTTAGATAAATCTTCCTTTTTATCAGAAAATTTAATAATATCGTCATATGGTGGATGAAGAATTAAGAACTGAGCTTTTTCTTCGCCCATAATTTCCAATCTAGCCTTAACTTTTTCTTTTGCAAGCTCTGATGCTGAGTCGGCACAAATTATATTCACATCGGTTACGAGTTGTTTTGGTGTGAATTTTTCTGAAACTTTTTCTGCCAATTCGTCTTTTAATTCAACTCCGATACATCTGCGATTCATATTTATCGCCTCAATACCGGATGTTCCTGAACCGAAGAATAAATCTAAAACGACATCATTTTTCTTTGTAAATCTTTCATATAATTGTTGAGCAATTTGTGGAATATAGTTTCCATGGTATTCGTTAGAATGACCTCCCTCTTTTAAGCGTGAAGGAAATTCCCATAATGTATCAGTTTTTACATGATCATATGCTTTCCAATTATTCAAATCAATATCGCTGTATTTTGTTGTTTTGACAGGTTTTACAATTTGCAAATCTGCCTTTTTTGATGGTTTTAGTTTTGTATTTGTTCTTGCCAAGTTTATCTCTCCCAAAGTCATTCTGAGCTGATTTCATTAGACTCTCCGCTCCGCTCAGAATGACACATGAGGCGAAGAATCTCAAAATACCTTCTTATCTTATAGAATTGTTTCAAAATTGTAATCAAACATTTAGATGAAATTATGTTTGTTATAGATTTATTTTGGAGGGTATTTAATATAGATATTCTCAGATATAATGTGGCTACGTGTGTAGCACAGGAGGAAAAATGTTCGAGGGAGCATTTACATTAAACAATTTTTATATGATAGCAGGGTTTCTGCTTTCAATGTATGCTTGCGTTTCAAATGACATTATTCAGACTCTTGGTACATTTTTAAGTGCAAATAAAAATACTCCGTTTTATTATCTTTGGGCTTTCTCTGCTTTTGTATTAATACTTACTATAGGTATAGGTTGGTACGTAAATTCCGGCGATATGTCTTTCGGACTTTTGACAAGAATCCCTGTTACAGAACAATTTACGTTTCTTTATCTTTTACCTCCTATAATATTAATTATTCTTACTCGTTGGGGCATACCTGTTGCCACAACGTTTTTGGTTTTAAGCGTATTTTCTGTCAGTGATGTGTCTGTTATCTGGATGATGCTCACAAAATCTGTTCTGGGATACGTCATTGCGTTTATCGCAGCAATTGTTATTTACAACATAATCGGTCGTCCTGTTGAAAGGTATTTTTATTACACCCAAAAACGATCAGGTGATCAAAAAATTTCCAAATGGTGGATGGTTGCAAAGTGGTGTTCAACAGCATTTATTTGGTCGCAATGGTTGATGCAAGACTCTGCAAAACTGTTTGTTTATTTGCCGAGAAAAGCATCTGTTTGGGAATTAATATTTGTGTTGGTTTGTTTTACGGGATATCTTGGTATTTTGACTTACCAACGAGGCGGAGATATTCAAAAAATTGTTAAAATGAAAACTAATGTTCAAGATCCTCGTTCAGCTACTATTATTGATATAATTTATGCATTCTTGCTATTATATTTTATCAACTTAAACAATGTTCCAATGTCAACCACTTGGGTATTTATAGGTTTGTTGGCAGGGCGTGAGATTGCGTTATACCAGAGATTACGTTTTGAGTCTCCGAAAAAGATGTACAAACATATTTTGAAAGATTTGTATAAAGTTACTTTAGGCCTTGTAGTTTCAATAGTCGTTGTTATCTTGCTTACGCAGTTTGATAAAGTAACACATTTCTTCTATTCGCATTTTATTGGAGGTTGATGTGGCGAGAATAAAACAACTTTCAAAGCATTTAATAAATCAGATTGCGGCAGGTGAAGTTATTGAACGTCCAGCATCTGTTGTGAAAGAATTAACTGAAAATTCAATTGATGCAGGTGCAACAAAAGTCAGCATAGAAATAACGAACGATTGCAGAGATATCAGAATTGCTGATAACGGTTCGGGTATTCATCCGGATGATATTATGCTTGCTTTTACTAAACATGCAACGAGCAAAATTGAAACAGACGAAGATTTATATAATATTCATACACTTGGCTTTAGGGGTGAGGCTCTTTCAAGTATAATATCAATTTCAAAACTCACATGCACAACAAGAACAAAAGATTTTGATAGTGGTACAAGAGTAAAATGTGAAAATTCTGAAGTTGT
>CAMPBE010000076.1 GCA_946636615.1 uncultured bacterium
AGCCTCGTCTCCCGCTCCATAAAGAAGAAGGTTTCAAGACCTTCTTTTTTATTGCATTTTTGATTGTGTGTATCCTAACAGAAAGCTCAAATATTAGTGATTATATTTGAAATTCAAAATTATATTAAAAACAATTTGAATTTATGATCATTTTTAAGATTTAAATTTACGAAAAAGTACAAACTATCTGTCTAACGAAACCATACCATCTGTCATTTTACAATAGTAAAAATTCGGTTATAACGAAGACGACCAATAAGTCTACCCTGAGCATTTGCAAGTAATCCAAAAGCAGGTACAAGAGTTGTATTTATGATTGCTACAGAATAATCTATATAAGTGTAATTAAGATCATTAGATAAGCTAAACATAAAAATGTAATCAACGAAAAAATGCGGTGGAATTTGGACTTCTTTAGCGGCAACAGATGTATAAATATTAACCTCTAACTGACTATTATTACACACATTTGTTATTTTTTATTATTTACATAATACATAACAGTTATTGGCAAATCATAAGGTTCTGGCTTTATTTGATTTTCTATAAATTTATCTATTTTACTCAATACTTCTTTATTATCAGATGTAAAACCATATTTTCTATAAAAAATATGAGGAGGATTCAATAAATCATTCGCCGTCAACCCTGCCATAACACGTAAGTTACCGTTCAAGCCAAGTTTGTTACTCAAATTAACAGCAAAATTAAGAAACCTTTTTCCATAGCCATTCCGTCTAATATTAGGCTCTACATTCAAGCTTTCTATATACAAATCCTTTCTTTTTGCGACCGACATTTCGCCTACATAAATGGATTTTTTTATATCAAACATTCTATATAAATTTGTTTTTGGAGGATTGTAAAATATAATACCTTGTATTCTGTTTAAACTTTTTACCATAATTTATTTAAAAATTTCATCTATATAAGATTTTATTTTTTGCATTTTTATTTTTTTAGATTTCTCACTTTTATTGATTTCAGAAATCTTCATTAAAAAATCTTCGCCTTTGACTTTTGTCTGACACTTGTATAACGCATCACTTATAAGTATTTTATCTTCATTTCCGTCTGACAAAGTTAAACCAGCTTTTTCACCTGCTAATATAATCTTTTTAAACAATGCACGAGCTTCATTTAAATGCTCGTGAAATACAGGTGTATACACATTTAAAGATGCATCAAGCATAAAAATCCTCAATAATTTTGCAGTTGAATTAGCTCCACAATATTTGTTATATTGCAACAAATCATCTGTCAATATAATTTTTTTATCTTTTGTTATTACAGTATTATTTGGGTTTTGAAAATCAATTGTATATGGATATTTAATTTTTTCAACATCTTCTGCAAATTTGTCAAATGAACTTTGAGGAAGTTTTGCAATTTTTGAAAAATAAACTTTAAAATAATAAGCATAAATTTCATCATTTGTCATTTTACTGCAAAGCGCATATGGCACACCGCAAGGAATGTGTTTCCCTATATTTTTTAATATTTTAACATTTCCTATTTGTAACAACGACTCCCCACAGTATGAATCTATATTTAATGGGTTTGCATTCTTTATTATTTTCTCTGAATAATTTATAGATTTTTTTGTTTCGGATTTAAGTGACTCAGAAGATTTTGGTATTCTAAAAACATATTTACCCATATCATAAACCTCGTTTTGACTTCCAGAACCTATAAAATTTTTTGGTTGAAAAATTTTTTCTGCAAAACTTTTAATCATTTCTATTAGCTTAAGTTCTTCTTTCTTTGTACTGCTTGTTCTGGATACAAAAGTGTCAACTGCAGATTCTAATTCAGGAATTCTTATTCCAAATGTTGGATTTTTAGCTTCTGTTTTTGTACAATATAGGTTATTTTGTGTATTAAAAAAAATTTTCATTATTCCCCTTTTATTTTTCTAAAACACAAAAAAATAAAATTTGCTATGAAATACGACAAAAATTATAAAGAATTAAATTTAAAATTTAAAAGTCTTAAAATATAAAACAACATACAAAAAATAAACAGAAAACTTATCCCTTGTATGTTTTTATACATATAATTGTTTTAACTAATATCTTATTTTCTAATATTCAAATCATCTAACAATTGAATATCAACTTTATCTCCGGCTTTTGCCTTATAGTTAAGTCCCGGAGTAATAAGTCCAATTGCACCACCAACAGCAAATCCAACAGGCATACCAATTGCAAAGCCTCCGACGATAACAGCACCTGCTGCAATACCAATTCCACAGCCAGCTGCTGTTCCGATAGCCATGCCGCCAAGCGTTGAACCAACCCCTTTAGCCATTGCATTCAATTTGCCTCTGTATAAAAAATCTTTTTTACTAAATAATTTTGCCTTTATAGGAATTTGAGTTCCATCAGGAAGCTCTACATATTTGAAATCTAAATGAACTTTTCCGCTTCTGTTAAATGATTTTGGCCGTTCTATTTGAGAGATTCTTGCAACAACTTTCGATGAAGGTGGCAAGATTTCAGTTCCTTCATTCGTATACGCACCATTCTCTAAAATAAACGGAACCTCATCACCTACTTTTGCCGTTTTACTTGTAAAATCTCTTGCAAAAGATAATTGCATAGTATTATATTCCAAAACACTAACAAGCATATCACTAGTATTAACAATATTAGTAGGAGTCTTTTTAGCTAATTTTTTAGGCAATTTCAAATGCTCTGTAGAAACAGAATCTATAGCAAAAACAGGGGAAGTTGTATTAATAAACATTGCACACAACACTAACGATATAATCTTTTTCATAAACCTTCCTTTTTTCTGAAATAATACCATATTTAGCAGAATTTGTAAACATTGAAGCCATAAAAAAACACAAAAGTTTGTGTAAATTTATGTAATAAAAAGCCTAAATTAATTAAAGATTTTACACTAATTTCCGTATTCATAATACAGGAGTATTTTTATGAATATACAAGGTATAGGTTCATATAGTGTATCATCCATTTCTTGCTGTTCAATTGACGAAGAAGAAAAAGAGATTATGCGCCGGCTTATGGCATACGGAATAAAACCTACCGGAGATAAAACCACAGACAAAGCAATGTTAAGAAGAATCGAATTAAACGAAGCCAAGAATAATAATTTTGTAACCACCAAATTTTTAACAGTATCAAAATCTGAACAAGAAGAAATTCAACGCAAGAAAAAAGAAAAGAAAGCCGAAAACAACGAAACAAATAAAACCGTAGAAAGATTTATTGGTTCGACCGCACTTGGCGAACAAATCTACCTTGTTACACAATTAAAAAAGAAAAATAAAACTACCACTTCTTAAAAATAAAAAATGCGGCAAGAACAATAAAAAGAAAACCAACAAGATAATTCCATCGAAATTCTTCTTTTAAATATAAAACTGAAAACACACTGAAAACGACCAACGTAATAACTTCTTGAATTGTTTTCAATTGTGCAGCATTATAGACTTCATGTCCAATTCTATTTGCCGGAACTTGAAAACAGTATTCAAAAAAAGCAATTCCCCAGCTTACAAGAATAACTATCCACAATGCAGTTGCCTTATGACGCAAATGGCCGTACCACGCAAAAGTCATAAATACGTTTGAAATAGTTAACATCAATATCGGCAAAATATTTTTAACCATAGAATTATTATATAACAAATGTCTTGACTTTTAAAAGTTTTCTTAATAAAATAATTCATGTGCCGACTTGGCTCAATGGTAGAGCAACGGTTTTGTAAACCGTAGGTTGTAGGTTCGATTCCTATAGTCGGCATTTTTCTTGAAAATTGAATATTGGTGATGGGAACAAGCCTTTGTGGCAAGGACTCCATAAAAACGATTAAGTATCGTTTGAAATGGAGAAGGGTAGCAGCACTCCCTTGGGACTCATCAAAACTTGAAAATTGAATATTAGTGATGGGAACGAGCCTTTGTGGCAAGGACTCCATGAAAACGATTAAGTATCGTTTGAAATGGAGAAGGGTAGCAGCACTCCCTTGGGACT
>CAMPBE010000077.1 GCA_946636615.1 uncultured bacterium
GATAAATAAAATCTTTAACTAATGTGATGTTAAGAATTGTAACAACATGCCCTAAAATATCTAAAGTTTTATAAAAAAACTCCGATAAACATAACAAGGAAACAATAAAAAAGGGATTTGTTATGGCAATGAATGTTAACGCACAATACAAGTTAGGAATCGATAGAAGCACTCTTCAACAAGTTTCACAAGAAATTTTGAAAAGAGCTGCTGAAAAAAACAGTCAATATAATACAGATTCTTCAAGAGTTAACAATATATTCAAACCTGCTGATATAGGTATAGATCTGTATCAAGGCAATGTTGATACAAAAATTGCTAAACAAATTGCATTAAACAATTCAGGTTTGCAAATTCAATTAAATCAAGAAGTTTTAAAATCAATTCAATATTTAAATTCTCAAGCAGCACAAAATGTTCAAAAGAATGTTGAAGGAAAAATCACAGTTGCATTAAACGAAGGTGTTGGCAATACTCAAAAATATGAATCAGCACCAAAATTCAATAGTATTGTAAGTTTGGCTGCAGGTAAAGATAAAAATGGTTCAGCTCCTTCTTATAAAGGTGAATTTTTATTCATTAAAAAAGAAGAAAAAGATAACAAAGATATCGAAATCATTGCATAATTAATATTATTGATTCCTCATATAACACGCACAAATATGTTCCGCTCCAATTTCCTCGACAGGCGGAACATTTTTTATGCAAATTTCCTGCATTTCACCACATCTTGGATGAAATTTACAGCCTGAAATTTTTTGCTGAATTGTCGGTGGTTGACCCGTTATTGTTTCAAGTCTGGAATTTTTGTTTGATGGTAGTGATTTTAACAATGCTTGAGAATACGGATGTTGTGGGTTTTTGAAAAATTCCTCTGACGGTGCGCTTTCGACAATTCTGCCAGCATACATAACAGATACATTATCGGCATTTTCGCTCACGAGAGCTAAATCATGTGTTATTAAAAGAATTGATGTTTGATGATTATCCTTTATCTCTTTCAATAAATTCATGATTTGTGCCTGTATTGTAACATCAAGCGCAGTTGTCGGCTCATCCGCAATTAATATTTCTGCATTACAAGCAAGTGCCATAGCAATAATTGCCCTTTGCTTCATCCCGCCGGAAAATTCATGCGGATAGGATTTCATTCTTTCTGCAGCACAAGGAATTTGAACGGATTCTAAAGCTTCAATAGCTTTTTTATATGCTTTATCACCTTTCAAATGCTGGTGAATTTCAATAACTTCAAGCAGTTGATCGCCTATTGTAAATAAAGGGTTCAAGGATGTCATCGGATCTTGTGGTATTAAAGCTATTTTAGAGCCTCTTAATTTTTGGATATCTTTTTTTAAAAGCAGGTTTTCACCGTTATAAAGTATTTCGCCGCCTGTGATTTTTGCAGTTTTAGGCAAAAGTTGGAGTATGCTCATTGCGCTAATTGATTTTCCGCATCCGGATTCCCCCACAAGCGTATGGATTTTTCCTTTTTCCAAAGCAAAAGAAACATCAAAAAGCGCCTGACAAAAGCCGTTTTCACAATTAAAACCTAAGTTCAAGTTCTTTACTTCTAATAAAACCATAACAATAGTATATGCATGCTTAAGGTAATAAGGCAATAGGTGAGCAAGGGAATAGTTTAAAATCAGCAATTGTTAACAAATGTTAACACGGCTAAAAGGCTTGCTATATGTGTGTTTTAAAGAATAGACAGTCTTAAAAACCCATGCAGTCATGCAATTTTTAAAAACAAAAATTGTTTATTAAGGTACGGGGATTAAATTACTATATTTGAAAGGGGAAATTATGGGATTAAGAGTTCAAGGATTTGAAGATGATGGTTTTGGCTATATTAAAACAGGCAAACCTTTATTTAATGGAGAAGAAACAGCAGCAGAACAAGAAACAAAACAAACAGTAACAGTACCTGTTGGACAACCTGTTACAACAAATACGAAAAAAAATCCTTTAACAGGATTGGTAGTTGAAACAACTACTACTGATACAAAAGGAGAAACATCTGCAACAGTAACAGGAGAAAAAACTGAAGAAGCTTCAAAAAACAAATTTGCAGCAAGCAGAACAATTACTGATGAAGCTTCATTCAAAGCAAAAGAAGATGAAATGGTGAAAAAATATCAACAAGTTAGGTCAATGTCTGATGGTGAAATTGAAGCTTTCGCAAAAAAATATGTTGAAAATGAATTGCCTCAAGATGCTGATGAAAAACTTGTAGCAGACACTAAAAATGAAATTATTGCATCATACGCAAATATTAAGTCTATGTCTGATGATGAAATTCAAAAAACAGCAAAATATTATACAAAAAATGTACGTAACAAAGAAAACTTTGATAATACTGTAGTATATTATGATAAAGCAGAATATAAAGCAGCAGAAGCAGAAAGAAAAAATGCAAGAAAGCAACTTATTGATCAATTCCAAAATGAAGGCTTAAGCAAAAAGGAAGCTAAGAAAAAAGCAGATTCAATGCTAGTAAAAAATGAATATTTGCGTAAAACTTGGTTTGGTATTCACTCTTCAAGAAAAGCTGTAGAAAATAACAGAGAATTATTCTTTGATGAAAATGGCAAATTCTCAAATGAAAAATATCATGAATTTGCATTAAAACAAGCAAATATAAACAATCAAAACGCAGGTGAAACTGTTGACTATACATTCAGTCTTAAAGAACGCCGTAAAGCTGATATAGACAATGCATTACAAGATGCATCAATGACAACTTTGGGTAAAGTTGTAAGAAAATCAGGTATTGAAACAGAACGCAACAATACTTCGTTGTACAGAGGTTTGGCAATTGCAGGTTTGGTTGGCGCAGGTGCTGCTACAGGCGGAATTACTGTTACATCAGCAGCCGGCTCTACATCAGGTTCAGCAGCAGGAGCAGCGGCAGGTTCTGCAGCCGGAGCAGGTTCTACAGCAGGAGCAGCAGCAGGAGCATTTGCAAAAGTACATATCGCCGGCGAACTCATTGGAGCAGCAGCAAGCCCACTTGCATTGTTGCTCAGGGATAATGGTAAAAAAGATCGTCATGCATATGAGGTCTATAGTTATACGGAAAAACCACAACAAACTGTAGTAATAACTCCACCACCTGCACAGGAACAACCTTGTCCAACTGAAGAATGGGATGAAAAGGTTTGTGCACATACAGTTATTCCTGGATCAAGCTGGGCATACTATGCAGAAAATTCAGGTATTACAATTAATGGCAAAAAACCAAGCGGCAAAATGTTAGAATCATATTTATATGCTCAACAATTAATGTATGATATTAAAAATCCAAAAGGTTTAAAAGAAAATCGATTCTTACCTGTAGGAGCAGAATATGTACAACACTCAGATTTCAGCAAATTGTTCGAGGACACAAATATTATGAATCAATATGGAAAATACTTAAATCCGTTAAAAAATGCAGAAATCAACGTTGACAATTGTGTTGAGTTAGATGGAAAAGTTAAAGGAAAAGCTAATCCAAAATACAGATTCGGTGGATTTGTAATAGAAAATAATAAAAGAGCTCACTATACACAAGGCTGTAAAGATAATGTACCTCAAGTATCTTATAGATAGAAAGTCAAAAACCGCAAAAGTCCCTCAATCAAGAGGGACTTTTTTTATGCCAAAATTTACAGCTTTATGGTTATTGTATATTTCATAACCGTCAAGCGGTTCAAATTTTCCGTCTATTTCAAAATAAGTTGAACCTGAACCCGACATCATAGAATTTGGATATAACTCTTTTATCTTTTGGAGTTCCTTATAATCATCAATAATTGCCCATTCAAGATCGTTGAGGAAGGAAGATCTGTCACCCACCCC
>CAMPBE010000078.1 GCA_946636615.1 uncultured bacterium
ATTATTTAGAGTATCTGTTGCGAGATTGCATAACAATAACAACTTTTTGGTTACCGAATATGTAAATAGTAAATGCAATTATTGCCCATAACAAAATACCTTGAAAGAAATTGATTGTTGGTAATGAAATGCTTTCTGCAATAAAATTCCATAAATGCATTGTAACATATCCAGGAAATGCTACAAAACCGCATATCAACCCTGCAACAATAAATAAGAATAACATTAAACCACGAAATCCGTTTACGTCAATTATTCTGAAATGTTTGTTCATATTTTTAAATTTCCTCTTTTGAAGCCGTAAACTTCAAAAGAAGTTTTTGGCTATGTATTTTGTATCATCTCTAAGAATTCTTTTTCGCTCAAAATTGTTATGCCAAGTTCTTGAGCTTTTGTAAGTTTTGAACCGGGTGCTTCTCCTGCTACAACATAATCTGTTTTCTTTGTAACACTTGAAGAAGTTTTTCCGCCAAGCTGTTTTATTTTTTCGCTTGCTTCACTTCTCCCCATTGTTGAGAGTGTACCTGTCAAAACAAACGTTTTTGAATTCAACACAGTAGATTGTACTACCATTTTATATGTCGGTAGTACACCCAAACGGTTGAGATTTTTTAATATTTCTAAATTGTTCTCTTGGGTAAAGAAATCTTTTATGCTTTTGGCTATAATCTCTCCTATTCCCTCGATTTCAGCAAGATTTTCCTCTGTTGCATTCATAAGATTTTCTAATGACTGAAATCTGTTTGCAAGAATATCGGCAGTTTCTTTACCTACATGTCTTATAGAAAGTGCTGTTATGAATTTTGCAAGAGGTCTTGTCTTACTTTTTTGAATAGATGTATATATATTGTATGCAGATTTTTCTTTTACCAAATCCAACTGCATAAAATCCTGTTGTGTTAATTTGTAAAAATCATCAGGAGTTTTAACCATATTATTTTCATACAATTGATTAATTATATTTGGACCTACAAAGTCAATATCCATTGCCTCTTTGGAAACCCAATATTCTAATCTTGATTTTGCTTGGGCCGGACAATTAAATGTATTAGGACAATATAAATTTACTTCTCCATCAGGAACAACGAGTTTTGCACCACATGACGGACAATACTCTGGGGCTTCGTATACAGGCAATTTGTCGTGTTCATCTGTATCTACGTGTTTTATTACTTTTGGAATAATCTCTGCAGCTTTTTTTATCAAAACAGTATCACCAATACGAACATCAAGGCGTTTTATTTCATCAAAATTATGTAAACTTGCTCTTGATACGGTACTTCCTGCCAATAAAACCGGCTCTAATACTGCAACAGGTGTAATTGCTCCTGTTTTTCCAACATTGTTTGTTTCTATATCTAGTAATTTTGTATTTACTTCTTCCGGTGGAAATTTAAACGCAGTTGCCCATTTTGGTGCACGGGAAGTGAAGCCGAGTTCATTTTGATAAGCAAATTTGTCAACTTTTATAACTATTCCGTCAGTTGCATAATCTAAATTAAAACGTTTTTCTGCCCATTCTTCAATATAATCTATTGCTCCTTGAATATTATGAACTCTTTTAATGTTAGGATTTATTTTAAAACCTAAATCTTTTAGCATCATTAAGCTTTCATAATGTGTTTTCGGAGCATTCTCAATTCCTTCCAATATTGGTGTATAAACAAATATAGACAAATCTCTTTTTGCTGTAATTGTTGAATCAAGCTGTCTTATTGAACCGCTTGCGGCATTGCGTGGGTTGGCAAATATTTTTTCACCGTTTTTTAAGTTTTCAGCATTCAATTTTTCGAAAGAAGTTTTCGGCATATATATTTCTCCTCTAACTTCTAAATCGTAATCTTTGAAAATCTTTAAAGGTATTGCTTTAACTGTTTTTAAGTTTTCGGTTATGTTTTCACCGTAAATGCCGTTGCCTCTTGTAACACCTTTTACAAAATACCCTTTTTCATAAGTTAAGGCGATTGCAAGTCCGTCAATTTTTAGTTCACAAACTAAATCAACATCACCGCATTCTTTTTGTACATTTTTGTACCAATGTCTTAATTCATCTTCGTTGTTTGTATTATCAAGACTGTATAAGCGATATTTGTGTTTTACTTCTTCAAAAGAGGATTGAACTTTTGAGCCGACTCTTTGTGTAGGGCTGTCAGGAGTAATAAAAAGCGGATTTTCTGCCTCTAATCTTTTTAACTCTCTAAAAAGTTCATCATACTCATAATCTGAAAGTGTCGGATTATCTTCAACATAGTAAAGATAATTTGCTCGGTTAATAGTATCTCTTAAATATTGCAATCGTTCTATAACCATAAGAAACCTTACATTATTGACAATAATTCACGTATAACTTTTGTTGCAACAGCAGTAGATACACCTGATGAGTCATAATCAGGTGCAAGTTCTACAACATCAGCACCTATTATATGAAAATCTTTTAATATTCTAAACCAGGAAATCAGTTCGTTGAAAGTTATTCCACCGGCCTCCGGTGTTCCTGTTCCTGGCATGATACTTGTATCTAATACATCTAAATCTACTGATACAAATATATTTTTATTTTTTATTTTATAAAGGTCATTTGTTTCTTTAACAAGCATATTATATTTTTTTTGAAGTTCAAATTCTTCTTTCATTCCTGAACGAATACCGATTTGTTTAATGTTTTCAAAACCGATAATTTCTCCTATACGATACATTACTGATGCATGTGATAATTCTTCATCAAGATAAGAAGTTCTTAAATCCGTATGTGCATCAAAATGAACAACAGCAAGGTTATCTTTGTAAAAATCATGTATTGCTTTCAATTCCGGAAAAGTAACAAGATGTTCTCCACCTATTCCAAAAACTCTTTTTTTATCTGTATAAATTTGTTTTACATTTTCTTCAATAATATTTAATGAACGGGCAGTGTTTCCCAGTGGAAGTTCTAAATCCCCTATATCATTGAAATTTACATCGTTCAAATCCCTGTCAAAATTAACAGAATATTCTTCCAACCCCCAGCTTGCAAGACGTAATTGTTCCGGTGCAAATCTTGAACCCGGTCTGTAAGATACTGTTCCGTCAAACGGAAGTCCTAACATAATTATATCTGATGAATTATAATCAGGGTTTTGCCCCATCCAAGTTCTGTCTAAGAAAGGTCCTTTAAGCATAAATATATAACTCCTTTCCTAAAATTTAACATAAACTTTTGATGTATTCAATCATAAATTAATCATTATGAATTAGAATAAAAAATACATAAAAGTTTATGTTAAAAGAATGAGTTGTGAAGTTATGAGCAAGTATTTATTGCGTATTATGCATTTACAGCTCCGCTTAAATTATTGAGTTGTAAAATTGAATATATGTTTGATAAAGTATTTATACGTGATTTTATAGAAGCTATATTTTCTATCTGATTTTGAGCATTTATTTTTTTCAAAATCTCAATAGATGCATATTGTTTATTAAAATGATTTCCAAACGGTTTCATTGATGGTATTGGGTTTACAATTGATAAATTTTTTAAACTAATCATTTCATTTTCTCCAAAACTAACTTTTTAATTTATGTTACTCTTATGCCACTATCTAACAATTTTTATATAAATTGTTACAAAACTTAACAATTAGT
>CAMPBE010000079.1 GCA_946636615.1 uncultured bacterium
CCTACATCAATGCCGTTTTTATCCATAACGGCAATTCTTTCTGCTCCAAAATTCATTAATTCATCAATAACAGGGTATTCATTTGTTACACCGTCAAAATGAGCAAAAACTTTATCTCTCACTTCCAGAATTTTAGTTTCCGGATAATACCTCATTGCATTATCTCGTGTAGAAAGATATTCCATCAATTCCGGTAAGTAATAGTGAAATTCGCAGTCAATTATTTTCATAACATATTCTCCTATAAATAATCTTTTCAGTCATCATAACACAATACTAGCAGGTTGTAAACTAATTACGTTATTTATAAGGTATAGCAGAGGTTTTTGTCATAAATATTTACAATTTTGACAATAATCAAAGGGTTATTTTATAATCATACAATTCGAAAATTAGTAATATCAAGAATAAAACATAATCAGAAGTAATTTTGGAAGAGAAAAAAGGTTAATTTCAAGAATATGATTAAAAACAGCGTAAGAACATATATTTAAGAACTTTTGAAACAGGGGGGATATTGATGTATAAAAAAGTCATTTTGATTGTTTTAATATTGCTGGTTTCTCCTGTCTGTTTTGCAGTTGATAGAAATGATTTGAATATAGAGTTTTTCGCTCGTTTTAATGATGATTACTTGTTTCAATATGTTAATGAAGCGATAGATAATAACCACAATGCAAAGCAGGTAACAATAAGAGTAGAAGAATACAGACAGGGTGTAAAATCACAATTTGCAAAGGAATTACCAAGTTTTAGCGTTGCTGCAAGTTATTTGGGAGTTCATGTTCCAAAATTTAACCCAAATTTACAAGTTAAGGACAATGCCTTTATTTTACCGTTTATAGCAAATTATGAGCCGGATTTTTTACTAAAAAACAGAGATAAAACAAAGAGTGTTAAAAAGACTTATGAAATGAGTAAGCTTGATGAGAAATCTGCTTATTTAGCACTATTGTCAGATGTTGCAACTGTTTATACAAATATATTACAGTACGATAAACTTATAGCAGAACAAGAAAAAATAGTTACTAACTACAATCAAATTTTAAAAGATAATAACAAAAAACTTTCTCGTGGAGTTATAAATACGACAGAATTAAACAACTCTAAAACAAATGTTGAACAGGCAAGCATAATTCTTGAAAATCTTATTAAACAAAGAGAAATTCTTTTAATGCAATTTGCTGTGCTTATTGGTAGGGGTTCTGATAAAACAAGTGATATAGAGAGAGGGAATATAGACAAATTTGAATACAATGCTGTTATTCCAAACGAAGTAAAATCAGATGTTATATTTTCAAGACCTGATGTTAATAGAGCAGAAATTGCATTAGAAAAAGCAAAAATTGATATTCGTGTTGCAAGAAAAGAATTCTTACCGACATTCAATATTACAGGAATTTGGGCTTTTAATACTATTGCTCCGGGTTCATTTTTCTCTTGGGAATCTTCACTTGCGGCACTACTCGCAGGTGCAACACAGGATATATTTGCAGGCGGTAGAAAAGTTGCAAATTTAAAATTTCAAAAAGCAAAGTATGAAGAACTTTTTGAAAAATACAGGCAAACCGATTTAGAAGCTGTAAAAGAAGTTAATACTTCACTTTGTATAATCAAACATGATACAGAAATTGAAAATAAAATAAAAGAAAAGTTATTGTCTGAAGATAAAAATTTAGATAGTGCGAATAAGATGCTAAAACGAGGAGTTATTTCAAAAACTCAATATCTAAAATCAGAAAACTTATATATGAATCAGGATATGGATTTAACAAAAGCAAAATCTCAAAGATTGGTAAATTACTACACTTTATATAAAACCTTAGGAGGTAAAATATAATGAAGAAAAAGATATTAGTATTGGTTTTAATATTTTTAATACTTTTAATTTCAGGTATTTGTGTATTTTTCTATAATTCAAGTAAAAAAGGAAATTCCAATGAATTGACATTGTATGGTAATATTGAAATTCGTCAGGTCGATTTATCATTTCAAGTTGCAGGACTTGTGTCAAAACTTTTAAAAGAAGAAGGCGATACTGTTAAAAAGGGAGAATTAATAGCTGTCCTTGATGAAAAAGATTATGATGCAAATTTAAAAAAAGCTGAAGCAGAAGTTGAAAGAACTCTTGCAATTCAAAAAGATGCATCCGATAAATATAACAGATATGCACCTTTAGCAGATGACAATACCGTTTCAAAACAAGAAGTTGAATCATTATATAATGCACAAAATAAAGCAAATGCAGATTATAAAGCAGCTGCTGCAAATAAAGATTATTTAAGCAACCAACTAAAATACACAAAATTATATGCCCCTGAAGATGGTATAGTTATGATTCGTGTAGTTGAACCCGGAAGTAATGTTTCAAAGGGACAGCCGGTTTACACAATGGCAAAAACAAATCCTGTATGGGTTAGAGTTTATGTGAATGAAACTGACTTAGGAAATATTAAATACGGGCAGGAGGTAAATGTTTATACCGATACAATAAACCCAAATACAGGCAAAAAAAGAGAATACAAAGGACAAATCGGTTATATTTCACCTGTTGCTGAGTTTACTCCAAAAACAGTACAATCAACTGATATAAGAACAGATTTAGTATATCGAGTTAGAGTTTATATCAACGATACGGATGAATATTTAAGACAGGGTATGCCTGTAACAGTAAAAGTGGATTTAATTTCAAAGGATAATAAAGACAACAATGCAAACGGTAACAATTAAGAATTTAACAAAGAAATTCGGCTCTACCGTTGCTATTGACAATCTGTCCTTAAATATTGAAAGGGGTAAAATAACGGGACTTATTGGAGCTGACGGAGCTGGCAAAACCACTTTTTTAAGAACAATAATCGGTTTATTGCTGCCCAATGTTGGTGAAATAAATGTGCTTGGTTTTAATCCCCAAACTCAAAAAGATGAACTGAATTTACATATAGGTTATATGCCTCAAAAGTTTGGACTTTATGAAGATTTAACTGTCATTGAAAATTTAAAATTATATGCTGATTTAAAAGGTGTTACTCACGATTTTGACAAAATGCTTGAATTTACTACCCTTTCACCGTTTCAAAATCGGCTTGCAGGTGCATTATCAGGCGGAATGAAACAAAAGTTGGGGCTTGCCTGCACACTTCTTGGAAATCCTGAATTTTTACTTTTAGATGAACCCTCTGTCGGAGTTGATCCTATATCTCGCAGAGACTTAATGAAAATGGTTAGAGAAATGATAAACCCTGAAACAACGGTTTTGTGGTCAACAGCTTATTTAGATGAAGCTCACAGCTTTGATACGGCAGTTGTAATAGATAAAGGTAAGGTTATTTATGAAGGGAAACCCCACGATTTAGCACCCACACCACAAGAGTTTGAAAATAAAATAATTGACATAATGGGCGGATATAATAAAGAAGAATCACTAATAGCTAAAAATTACGATTATAAAGCACCTGATGTTGAATTAACCGTTGAAGCAGATAATTTAGAAAAAAGATACGGAAACTTTTATGCAGTTAAAAATAATACTTTCA
>CAMPBE010000080.1 GCA_946636615.1 uncultured bacterium
GCTCCTGCCGTAGTTAACAAGTCTGCAACAAGTTTTGCTGTAATTGCTTCTCTGCCTGAGGTTTTTCTATCTTGTCTCGCATATCCGTAATAAGGAATTACTGCGGTAATTGATTTTGCACTTGCACGTTTAAAAGCGTCTATAATTATTAAAAGTTCCATTAAATTTTCATTAACGGGGTTACAAACAGGTTGAACAATAAAAACATCGTCACCTCTGACACTTTCTTTTACTTGGACATAAATTTCACCGTCGGCAAAATTTTTAACAACCATCGGTCCAATTGAAGTTCCCAAATAATCAGCTATCTCTTGTGCTAATTTTGGGTTTGAACGACCTGCAAACAATTTTATGTCATGTGTTGGATTTATAGCTCGTTCCAATTGAGAAAATGTCATTTCTGAAACCATTCGTAATTCCCTTTCGTTTAGTGCATGAATTATTATATAATTTCCAAATTTTATCTACAATAAGATTTTAAGTAATATTAATAAAATTCAACAAAAAATTTTTTGTCGATTTAATTATGAAGTATAAATTTAAGCTAATATTGTAGCTAAATATTTGCACCGCCATCTTGTATTTTTTTTAGAACTTTTTTAGAACCTTCTATGTGTTTGGCAAGTTTTAGTGCAAAATCAGTGGCTTCTTTATCTCTGTTTATTGCTTCTTTTAATCCCGTCATTTCATCAAGGTTTAAATTTGATAAAATTGCGCCATCAGAATTTAAATATATTTTGAATATTTTTTGTGACATAAAATCAAATCCGGGAAGATTCATTTGTAGTGCATACCATTTGTAAAATTGGTGAGCCATATAATATGGATCAATTTCTCCGTTTCGTAATACAAACATTGCTTTTGATTTCAAACTTAAGCCCGATTTGGTTACTGAATTAATGTATAAAGCTTCTAAACCTTCTAATGGTGTAATCAAACCTTCTTCTTCTTTTATTACATTTAATATTTTATCGGCATTATCTAGTTTGCAAACTTTTGTTCCCTTGCTTTCAATAAAGGCAAGAAGTTTTTCAGGATTGTTGTCACAAGCCGCAACTATATCTGTGACATTCTTTTTTACGAGTTCTATATTTTTTTCTGTTTCAGAATTTAAAGTCATTGTGACAGAAGATGAGATAACTGTTTTTGATGTTGAATTCCTGCTTGATGTTTTGAGGTGTTTATCAAGTTTTTTTCTTAAATGTTTTTCTTGCAGCTCTAAAAAGAAATATATAATTTTTTGAAAACTATTCATAATGCAAGTATAGCGCATATTAAAAATATTCTTTCATCTGTTTGAATGAGATATTAAAATTGTATAAAGATTGTAAAAAATACACTTGCTTTTTAAAATTCTTTATTTTATAATGTATTTGTGAAAAAAATCACAAATTAACTTTAGCTATACTTTAAAAAGGAGAAATATAATGGCTACAAAAAGTGCGAAAAAGACAGTAGACAAACTTGAAAAAGCTTTAAACAAATCAAGTATTGTTGATTCTGCCGAACAATTTGAATTACTTATTGAAAGAGTTAAAAAAGCTCAAAAAATTTATTCTACTTTCTCACAGGAAAAAGTAGATGCAATCTTCAAAGCTGCAGCATCTGCTGCTGATAAAGCTCGTATTCCACTAGCACGTATGGCTGTTGAAGAAACAGGTATGGGTGTTCTTGAAGATAAAATTATCAAGAACCACTTTGCTTCAGAATATATTTACAACAAACACAAAAACGCAAAAACTTGCGGAATAATTAAAGAAGACAGTGCAAACGGAATTAAAATAGTTGCTGAACCTCTTGGTATTATTGCAGGTATTATTCCTACAACAAACCCAACTTCAACTGCTATTTTTAAATCTTTAATTGCATTAAAAACAAGAAATGCAATTATCTTTTCACCACACCCAAGAGCTACAAAATCAACCATTGCAGCTGCAAAGGTTGTTTTAGATGCTGCAGTTAAAGCAGGTGCTCCTGAAGATATTATTGGTTGGATTGATGTTCCGTCAGTTGAATTGTCCGGTCAATTAATGAAACACCCTGATATTGCTTGTATTTTAGCAACAGGCGGCCCGGGAATGGTTAAGGCTGCTTATTCATCAGGCAATCCTGCATTAGGCGTAGGACCGGGTAACACATCTGCAGTTATTGATGAAACTGCTGATATTAAAATGGCTGTTTCTTCAATTATTATGTCAAAAACATTTGATAACGGTATGATTTGTGCTTCAGAACAATCCGTAGTTGTTGTTGAAGATGTTTATGAAGAAGTTAAGAAAGAATTTTTGTATAGAGGTGCATATTTAGTATCTAAAGCAGAAGAAAAGAAAATGATGGATCTTCCGTTCATCGATCCTGCAAGAGGAACAGCACATCCTTCTATCGTTGGTCAGCCTGCTTATAAAATTGCAGAATTGTCTGGTTTTTCAATTCCTGAATATTCAAAAATTTTACTAGCTGAAAGACCATCAGTTGATTGGAATGATCCGTTCTCAAGAGAAAAATTATCACCAATTTTAACTATGTATAAAGCAAAAGATTTTAAACAAGCAACTGAAATGGCATATGAATTGGTTTCTAAAGGTGGTGCTGGTCATACATCTGTTCTTTATACAGATACAAGAAAACAAGACAGAGTTAATATGTATGCAGAATTGATGCCATCTTGCCGTGTATTAATCAATTCACCATCCTCTCAAGGTGGTATTGGTGATTTGTACAACTTCAAATTAGAACCATCTTTATCACTCGGTTGTGGATCTTGGGGCGGCAATGCAGTTTCAGGTAACATCGGAGTTGAACACTTACTTAATTATAAAACAGTTGCTGAAAGGAGAGAAAATATGCTCTGGTTTAAGGTTCCGCCAAAAGTTTACTTCAAACGTGGTGCAGTTGATTTAGCACTCCGTGAACTTAAAGGTAAAAAACGTGCATTTATCGTAACTGACAGATTCTTATTCAATTCCGGTGCAGTTGACAGTATAACTAACGTTTTGGATGAAATAGGTATTGATCATCAAATCTTCTTTGATGTAAAACCAGACCCAACATTATCAACAATTAATCAGGCAATGGATATTATAAGACCATACGAACCTGATGTAATCATTGCATTGGGTGGTGGTTCTCCAATGGACGCAGCAAAAATTATGTGGTTGATGTATGAACATCCTGAAACTGATTTCTCTGATATATCTATGAGATTTATGGATATCAGAAAAAGAATTTGTTCAATTCCTGATTTAGGTTCTAAAGCTGCAATGGTTGCAATTCCTACAACATCAGGTACAGGTTCTGAGGTTACACCGTTTGCAATTATTACAGATGATGAATCTCATGTAAAATATGCTATTGCTGATTATGCATTGACACCAACTATGGCAATTATCGATCCAAATTATGTTGACGGTATGCCAAAAGGTTTGACAGCAGCTTCAGGTATTGATGCTTTGGTTCACGCAATTGAAGCTTATGTATCTTGTATGGCTA
>CAMPBE010000081.1 GCA_946636615.1 uncultured bacterium
GTTAAAACCAATTCGCCTTTTAATGAAGCCTTAACATCAATCACTCTCTGATTTGAACTACCAACCCAATGGATATTTTCGTCCTTCAATTCTTCAATAAACTCACCCTCAGCAATAACGTCAATGTCTTCAATTCCTTCAAGATTTTTTATCTGTTCCCAAGTGTATCCGGTATAAAGCCAAATATTTTTGTTTGGAAATAATTCTTTGTGTTTTTTAATAAGTCTGAAAACTTCGCTACGGTTTCCAGGAAATAAAGGATCGCCCCCGCTAAATGTTATGCCTGAAATGTAAGGTTTATTTATAGCATCAAAAAGTTCTTTTTCGGCAGCTTCATCAAAAGGTATCCCACCGTTTTCATCCCATGTTTCAGGATTTTGGCAGTTCTTACAATGATGATTACATCCCGCAACCCACAAAACTACACGCAATCCTTCACCGTTTAACATATCTTCTTTTGTTATATTGTGATAATTCATTTTTATTTCCTTAATAACACCTTCGCCTCGCATTAAACGGTACCGCTCGCAACAACAACGAAAACTCAACGTTTACGTTGCTTGTTGCTCGTCTTTCGCTTTGCTCATACCTCTGCTCGGCTCGTTACATACTAACTCTGTCTTTAATTTCTTCCATTTTGTGATCAGCGAGTCTTGAATCCCCCTTAACTCTTGAATATGAAAGGTATCCGTTCATACGATCAATTTTAGTTAAGTTACGGCTTCCGCATTTCGGGCAAACATCCATATTCAATTCTTCGTGACCGCAATCATCACAGTATGAAAGTGAAAGATTTACACCTTCATAAAAGCCCATATCCATAGCTCTCAAAACAAGAGTTTTAACCGCATCTGTATTATAATCCAACGGATATTTTACATATTGAATTTTTCCGCCGTTCATCAAATCCCAGAAACGTTTTTCACAGTCTTGTTTTTGAATTGGTGTAATTTGTTCTGCAACATGGCAGTGAAAACTGTTTGATACATAAGGTTTGTCAGATACTTTATCTACAACACCATATTTTTTACGGAATTGTTGAACTTGCAATCCGCAAAGATTTTCAGCAGGAGTTCCGTACAATGCATATAAGTTTCCATCTTCTTCTTTGAATTCAGCAACTTTCTTGTTGATATATTCCATAACTTCGATAGCGAATTGTCCGTCTTCAACAAGAGATTTACCATTATGAATTTCCTGCAATTCGTTCAAAGCTGTAATACCGAAAGATGCTGTAGCATGTTTCAATAACGGTTTAATCTTGTCATGGAAACCTAAATGACCGCCTAAGAAACCGCCTTCGCAATATGCAAGAGGATTTACTGAAGCTTTCATTTCTCCAAGATATTCATAAGTACGTTTATGCAAACCTCTAATCATTTCCATATAATAGTCAAGAACTTCATAGAAATCTTTGCCTTCTTGTTTTGCTTTTGCATAAATCATAGGTAAGTGCAAGCTTATAGCACCAATATTGAAACGTCCTACAAAAATTGGTTTGTCATCTTCATCTGCAGGTTTTGCACCGCCTCTTTCAAACCAAGGTGATAAGAATGCTCTGCAACCCATTGGAGAAACTACTCTACCGTATTTTTTGTACATAGAAGCTACATAACCTTCACCTGACAATGATAACCAATCCGGGTACATTGCTTTTTTAGAACATTCAATACCTGCTTCAAATACATCATAGTTAACTTTGCCTTCACCGTGAATATTTTCATCATATAAGAAAACTATTTTAGGGAACAATACAGGTTTTTTGTTTCCTTTTTTGCCTTGACCGTGCATACGAATTTCAAGCATCGTAATTGTTGCCATTTTTTCGTATTCTTCAGTACCCAAGCCTGCTGTTACTGTGATGAACGGATAATCACCACGAGATGAAGCTACAGTGTTAAATTTGTATTCCCAACCTTGGAAACCTTGTTCAAAATCTTTTTTAACATCAGCTTTTGCAGCTTTAGCAGCTTGTTCTTCACTTAAGCCAAGTTCAATATATTTGTCATATTGTCTTTCATAAGTTTTTTGAGCATAAGGTGCTAAGATTTTATCAACTTCTGCAACAGTAAAACCGCCATATTGTTGACTTGCTGCTGCCATTACAATATCACCGATTACATCAAATGCAACGTCCAAAGATTTTGGTTCGTTATACCAAAGGTTACCCATTTCAAAACCGCCTTTAAGAACTGAGGCAACGTCAAATAAACAGCAATTCATAGTATCACGTCTTGCTGACATATCGTGAATGTAAATATATCCGTCACGAATCGCCTGAAGTTCAGGAACGGTTAAGAAGAATTTTTTGTACAACTCTTTGTTCAATTGATTAAAAATTAAAGATCTTTTTGTTGAAACAAGAGCTGAATCAGCATTTGAATTTTCTTTATCACCGATATACATGATTCTTTGAGATTCCTGATAAACTTTATCAAGCATCTTTACGAAATCGATTTTATAATCTCTGTAATTTCTATAACTTTTTGCAACTTTAGGATTAACGTCTTCTAGGGCATTTTCAACGATACAGTGCATTTGGGAGATATCAATTTTATCATTATCTTCAGCTAAAACGCTGCTGTTTACATGACTGCAAATATTTTCAATTTCCTCGTCAGTCAATTTTACAAGCATTCTGGCTGCAGATTTTTGAACGGCACTTACTACTTTTTGAACATTGTAGTCTTCAAGTGTACCGTCTTTTTTCACGATCTTAATGTTGCTCAAATTTACCTTTTGAGCAATGCTAATAATGTTCATGTTGTTTAATGATGCAGATTTTACTGAACTTGCGTCTACATCATTTCCTGTTTTGATGCTTACAATTCTCCCGTCACTACTTACGTTGTTCATGTTAATCTCCTTTTTAGTGCAAAAAGACAGAAACAGAATCACACACTAACTATCCATTTACCCAATTTTCTGTCTTGAGGTTACCCAAAAGATTAAGTTCTCCTACCGTTTTAGGGGGTTATTTTGTTATTTTCCAAACCCAAAACTCATCTTAATCTATTCTAAAATCATACAACAAATTACAAAAAATTTAAAGATATTTTTTCATAAAATAAATCTAAAGATTTACAAAAATCATCCTAATATTAGTACCAAATTCAGTAGTAAAAGTGTTATTTGTACAACAAAATAAAATTTATAAAAATTAACATCAATAAGTTTTATTAAAATTGGTAAAAATTTTTTAATATTAGGAAATATTATTAAAATAATTAGATTAATATTTGACAAGTCCAAAATACTAAAATTATCAAATGTCATGCCCAAAAACTTATTATTTTAATAAATAAATATCTTATTTAAAATACATCAAAATATAATTTTTGTTGCTTCAAAATTTTATTATG
>CAMPBE010000082.1 GCA_946636615.1 uncultured bacterium
TTTGACCTGCAGTTCGTTCGTTAATTAATTGTAATTGTTTGATAGATATGCAATAGTACAGTAAGAATGGTTAAAAATACTATCCCCACCCCTTGAGGGCGGGGAAGATTTTTCCAAAACTTGTTTTGAGAAAAATCAGGGGCGGGGTATTTTTTACTGTCATAATACAATATTCCCCCTCCTCGAAATCACAGATTTCGGTCCTCCCTCGAGGGGAGGACATCAATTTCTGATAGATTACTGTAACATAATATGTAGTTACCTTATTTTTTATTTTTATGCAACAAAAATTATATTTTGATGTGTTGCAAAGTTTTAAAATTTATGGCAAAATATATACATATACTAATGGTAGGGGGCAATATTATGTCAACATTTATTGAAGATATTTACGCAAGACAAATTTTGGATTCAAGAGGCAACCCAACAATTGAGGTTGACGTAAAACTAACCAACGGCGTCAAAGGTCGTGCTGCAGTTCCTTCAGGTGCTTCTACAGGTATTTTTGAAGCATTAGAACTTAGGGATGGCTATATGGATAAATATATGGGCATGAGTGTTCAAAAAGCTGTGAACAATGTAAACAATATTATTGCTCCGGAACTTATTGGTGAAAAAGCTTCACATCAAAAAGAAATTGATACATTCATGATAGACATGGACGGAACAGAGAACAAGTCCCGTCTTGGCGCAAATGCAATTTTGGGTGTATCTCTGGCTGTTGCAAAGGCTGCAGCAAAGGGCTATAACATGTCTTTGTACAGATATTTAGGCGGAATAAACGCATTAACTTTACCTGTTCCAATGATGAATATTATAAACGGCGGTGTGCATGCTGATAACAATATAGATTTTCAGGAATTTATGATTGCGCCTGTCGGTGCAGAAAGTTTTTCCCATGCAATTGAAATGGGCTGTAATGTTTTCCATACCTTGAAAAAAGTTTTGAAAAACAAAAATATGGCAACATCTGTAGGTGATGAAGGCGGATTTGCTCCGAATTTAGGTTCAAACGAAGAAGGTATTGAAGTAATTTTGGAAGCGATAGATAAAGCCGGCTATAACACAGATCAGATGAAAATTTGTTTGGATGTAGCATCTTCCGAATTTTATGAAGACGGAATTTATAACCTTGCAGGTGAAGGTAAAAAGTTTGATAACAAAGAAATGACAGAATTTTTGGCAGAATGGGTAAAAAAATATCCTATTATCTCAATTGAAGACGGCATGGCAGAACAGGATTGGCAAGGTTGGGAAATGCTTACACAAAAAATTGGCGGACATTGCCAACTTGTCGGAGATGATTTATTTGTAACTAATACACGCAGACTTGCAGACGGTATAAAACGAGGAGTTGCAAATTCTATTCTCATTAAAGTTAATCAAATCGGAACGTTGTCAGAGACATTGGATGCAATATCTATGGCGCATGCTTCAGGTTATACAACGATTATTTCTCATCGTTCAGGCGAAACCGAAGATACATTTATTGCCGACTTGGCAGTTGCGGTAAATGCAGGACAAATCAAGACAGGTTCTGCATCACGTTCTGACAGAATGGCAAAATATAACCAACTTTTGAGAATAGAGCAAAAGTTGGGTTCTGCAGGTAAATATATTGGATTGAAAGCTTTTAACGGACAAAAATAAGATTAATCATTATAAATAGCTTTAACAATCTTATAGATTTGTGAAATTTTATTTGGACGTTCAGAGATCATTTTGTTAATTTCTGTTACAAGCATTTTGTTATCTTTTTGGTGTTCAAAAAAGAACAGTTCCTGAGGTTCAATATCAAGCGCTTCGACAAGTTTTTTGAGCGCATCTGCGGTAAAAAAATTATCACCTGTTTCAATACAGCTGAGAGTAGTTTGAGCTACATCAATCATTTCGGACAATTTTTCTTGTGACAAACCACGAGCTTTTCTAATCTCTTTAACCCTTTTGCCGACTTTCATTTTAATATTCATATCCACCTCTAGTATTAAATATATATTTATGATTAGTATTTTTTAATTAGAATAAAACGTTAAACTATTGAAAAATATTGTTTAAAATGATATAATAATTATTAGCGATAATAATATTTAAAATTATCATTATAACCTTAAGAAAAATTGGATAATTATGAGGAATTCCGGATTATGAAAAAGAGATTAATTTGTGCATCTGTAATAGCGTTGGCACTAGGTTTTGGTGAAACAAGTTTTGCAGCAGATAATATATCTACCTTCCCCTTGAGGGAATCTGCCAAACTGAAAGGTTCTCTGACAGGCTTCGCTGCGCCGGCTCCGACGTTGGACGACTTGCAGTCTAAGGCATCAACTGTTATGCCGACATTGGGTCATTATGACAATTTGTCAACAACAAAAGGTTCTAACACTCATTCAATCGTAATCAACGGCACGACATATTATTACACTCCATCAGAAAGTACAGCAGAAAAGAACGCAATGCTAACTTATCTCGCTGGTTCTAGTACTGTTGCGCTAAAAGCAGGCGATAGTTCTAATTATATATTTAAGGTAGGCTCAAACTTTTATACCTTTGATGTAGACAAACTGCCTGTATCTGCTTATACAATCTCTAACGGCACAGATAGTGACTACAATTGGAAAATCACTGACGGCACAACAACAAGTTACTACAAGTTGAATTTCCCAGGCGATAGCAAGCGTGCAAAAGCTTATACATATTTGTCTGATACCAATAATGGTTCAGCTCAGGGCAGTTTGACCGTAAAACTTCCGAACAACGAAAACAGAACAGTTTATTACTACTACGACCCAACAAAAGTAGTTTCAACCCGTGTGGGCGAGCTGACAGGTAACATTTCTAATAAGGTTTATAAAGGCATAAGTTCTACAGTATACGGTGGTGTAATAAATAACACCTCAACAGACGGTTATTCAATCACTGCTGATTTCATAGGTAACTCCTCCTCCTCCTCCTCCGACTACTCTTATGGCGGTGCGATATATAACGAAGCCACAATTGGCAGTATCACAGGAGATTTTATAGGTAACAAAGCCTCCAACTCATACGAATACGGCTCCTCTTATGGCGGTGCGATATATAATAGAGACTCTGGCACAATAAGCTCTATCACAGGTGATTTTATCGGTAACTATGCCTCCGACTCCGGCTCTGCTTATGGCGGTGCGATATATAATACCAACTCTGGCACAATAAGCTCTATCACAGGTGATTTTATCGGTAACTATGCCTCCG
>CAMPBE010000083.1 GCA_946636615.1 uncultured bacterium
TTTTAAAAAAAGAGGAATTACTTAAATTTGGAACAATCGAAAAATGTCAACTTAGTATCAATGGAGCGAAAATAAAATGACTTCTGTACAATACAGAAGTCATTTGTTATTTATCTCTTGAACCACCCTTTTGATTAATCCAGCTCTTAGGGTTTCAGTTAATAATATCACCGTTTTTGTTTATTAATTTAATTTGTTTAATTAGTTTCTTTTAAATTATTGATGTTTCTTTCCATTTTTTCAGACTGGATTATTAATCTTCTTGGAATATTAAAATTGCTTCCATTATCAAAAGAATTTAATTTTATTCCAGGAAAATCTTTCATTGTTTGTGGAATTGAGTTGTCATAAATTACTAATTCTTGTTGGTTGACAGTAGCAGAGATACCTTCCTTTGGTGCGCCTTGATATTTAGGATCAACGGATGTGTCAACTTGTTCCTGTGCAATATGGAAATCAAGTATGATCTTTGAATCTTTTGATAAATTTCCGTTTGAGCCTGCAGGTTCTATTACCTCAACAAATGTTGCAGGATAATCTCCGGCTATATCAAATACTTCATTGTGAAAATTTTGAAATTTCACAGGTTTGAACACAAAACCATTGCCGGAACCTGTAATATTACCTAATACATAAAATCCTTCGTGTAACATTACATCTTTATTTAGTCTGACATTTGATAATATTTTTACTAACAATGTTTGTGATGGATTAGATATTGAAAAATCTTGCATTATCTGTACAGGTGTTGTTTTTGCCATTGCAGGTAAGCTTAATCCAAGTAATAATACTAATATAGTGAGTAACTTTTTCATAAATATTCTCCATTTTTATAAGAAAATAATAGCACAACTATCAGTGACAGTCAATTATATAAACATTATATAATTAAATTATTCTTCATCTTTTAATTTAAAATTTATGTAAAAATGTTGACCGGTTTTAATTTCAAGCGCATCTCCTTTTTCTACGTATGAAATAGGAGAGTTTTCATAGACTGCAACTGCAGAAGATTTTAAAACATTTCCTTGTTCATTTTTTACAGCTCCTTCAATTGCAGTATAGCCTGTTGAAAAACCTTTGACCACAAAATTGCCTGCGCTTAGTGCTGCAGTTTTAGCAAGTTGTCCTTTATCAAGACCTTTTGAGTACTTTCCAATGTAATTTTTCTTAACTTTTATTACTGTGCCATTCGGTTCTGTTAAATATAGAGGAATAAAAGAAAATGTTGCGTCAATTTTTAATCTTTTAGCATCTTTTGCCGAAATTTTACCTGTTAATGTGCTGCCACTTTCTATTTTACCGTTTGGTAAGTATATAGGCTCCAATATTTTAACAGTGTATGTTGCAGGCGGATTGTCTGTAGAAAAATCACTAAGGGCCTCTACTTCAATGTTTTTAGCAATTGCAGGCATTGTTAAAAAAGATAAAAGCAACAAAGTTAGTCCTAATTTTTTCATAAATCTTTCTCCTTATCGTAAATTGTTTTTAGATATTGTCCTGTGTATGACTCTTTGCATTTGGCAACTTCTTCAGGTGAACCCTGGGCTACAACTTGTCCGCCATCAAGTCCACCTTCCGGACCTAAATCAATTATATGATCTGCAATCTTTATAAAATCTAAATTGTGTTCAATTACAAGAATAGTGTTCCCCTGATCTGCAAGTTTTTGAATGATTTTTATTAATTTATCCAAATCGTACCAATGCAAACCAACAGATGGTTCATCAAGCAGGTATAATGTTTTGCCTGTTGAACGTTTGTTGAGTTCTGATGCAAGTTTTATTCTTTGAGCTTCACCGCCTGATAGTGTTGTTGCACTTTGACCTAGTTTCATATAGTCAAGTCCGACATCATAAAGCGTTTGTAATTTGTTTTTTATTGATGGAATGCTGTCAAAAAAATCCAAAGCTTCTTTTACGCTCATATCCAAAACATCAGAAATGGTTTTACCTTTATACTTAACCTCTAATGTTTCTCTGTTGTAGCGTTTACCTTTACATACGTCACATTTTACGTATACATCGGACAGGAAATTCATCTCTATTTTTAGTAAGCCATCACCTTTGCAAGCTTCACATCTACCACCTTTGACATTAAAACTGAACCTTCCGGCTTTATAACCTCTGAGTTTTGCTTCGTTAGTTTTAGCAAAAAGTTCTCTGATATGAGTGAATAAGTCTGTATAAGTTGCAGGGTTAGAACGAGGCGTTCTTCCGATAGGCGATTGATCTATATCAATAATTTTGTCTATGTGTTCAAAGCCTGTAATTTCATCAACCCCTTGGGGTTTGGGTTTATTGCCTCTTAGTATATGAACAGCATATTCGTATATTAAATCTTGCATTAATGTGGATTTGCCAGAGCCTGAAACTCCTGTCAAACAAACAATTTTACCAAGCGGAATATCTAAATCAATGTTTTTTAAATTGTTTAAGTGTGCATTTTTGATATGCAAAAATTCTCCATTTCCATCACGAACCTTTTTGGGAAGCGGAATAAATTTTTCTCCGCTTAAATATTTCCCTGTGATAGAACCTTTGGCTTTGATAATATCATCTACAGAGCCTGCAGCGATAATTTTACCTCCGTTAATTCCGGCTTTTGGTCCTATATCAACTATGTAATCAGCATTTCTGATTGTTTCTTCATCGTGTTCTACTACAATCAAAGTGTTGCCTAGATTTCTTAATTTTATAAGAGTTTTTATCAATCTGTCATTGTCTCTTTGGTGAAGTCCGATTGATGGCTCATCCAAAACATACAAAACTCCTGACAAACCGCTTCCTATTTGAGTTGCAAGTCTTATTCTTTGGGCTTCACCGCCTGATAGTGTTCCTGCTGTTCTTGCAAGGTTTAAGTAACTCAAGCCGACATCTTTCAAAAATCTTAGTCTTGCTCTGATTTC